>CAMEKH010000001.1 GCA_945921235.1 uncultured Prevotellaceae bacterium
TTTCCCTTACATCTCCGTCACGGAACTTAGCTCCTCCATCATCTTCCACCTCCTTGCTAAACTCGTTCATCATCGGGAAAGACACATACTGCCTATAGCTCCGAGCGTCGAAGTTATCCATGATGGTGTTAAGCACATTGTTGAGAACGGTGTAAGCATCTACCGCACCTTCATCATCGCCAATCACATCAAACTGCAATATACGGCGTATTCCATTGATAAGCTGCCTCCAGAGCTTCTTTGCTTTCAATGCTGCACGGAATACCGGATTCGACATCTCGGCAAGCATTTCTTACTCATTAGTTAAGCCGTAAGCCTCGTTGTCACCCAACTTACTTTTCATTCTAAGCTCGGCTCTGAATGAATCATTGTTGATTTGATTGAATACATCGATTATATCCTTGCAAGCCTGTGTCAATGGCGAGTCTTTGCCGAATAAGTGCATCAACCCCTCATCATGTGAATCAAGCGATTTGTATGCGTCAATAAACTCATCAATCGTCAAATGGATAATTGAGGATAATTTTATGGAAAAAATGATGATTTAGGGGAAAAGATTTGTTGATTAGCGACAAGTTACCTATCTTTGTACGGTTAAAGTGGCACGTGCAGGATTTTTACACGTGTTTTTCGTGTATAGAGATAAATATTGAAATAAATAATTAAATAATTCATCTAATATCTTTTTTATTATGAGTTTAAACATCGTTGTTTTGGCAAAACAAGTGCCTGACACGCGTAATGTTGGTAAAGATGCGATGAAGGAAGACGGTACAATCAATCGTAGTGCACTTCCGGCAATCTTCAACCCTGAGGATTTGAATGCCCTTGAGCAGGCGTTGCAGCTTAAGGATAAGCATCCGGGTTCGAAAATCACATTACTGACAATGGGTTTGCCACGCGCAGCCGAGGTGATTCGTGAAGGACTTTACCGTGGTGCAGATACTGGCATAGTATTGACCGACCGTGCTCTTGGAGGAGCTGATACTCTTGCCACATCTTATTCTCTTGCAGCGGCAATACGTCATTTAAAGGAATATGACATTATTATCGGTGGTCGACAGGCTATTGATGGCGACACGGCACAAGTGGGGCCTCAAATAGCAGAGAAATTAGGCTTGCCACAAGTTACTTATGCAGAGGAAATCAATGTAGAAGGCAGTAAAGCTACAATCAAGCGTCGCATTGAGAATGGTGTGGAAATAGTGGAAGCACCGCTACCACTCGTTGTAACCGTCAATGGTTCTGCGGCACCTTGCCGTCCACGCAATGCACGTCTTATCCAGAAATTCAAGTATGCAGCTACTCCGAGTGAGAAATCAACTGCAAATGACGATGTGAAGAAGTTGCTTGATGCACGCAGTTATCTCAATCTATATGAATGGAATGCTGCTGAAGTAGAAGCCGACCCTGAACAAATAGGATTGACAGGTTCGCCTACAAAAGTGAAGAATGTGGTTAATGTGGTGTTCCAAGCAAAAGAGAGCAAGCGCATAGAAGCAAGTGATGATGCAGCTCTTGAGGACTTAATTAAAGATTTGATAGCCAACCACACTATCGGGTAACCTTTTTCCAACACACATTTAAACTTAAAAATTATGGTAGATATCAATAATTTAGTAGTATATTGCGAATATGAGGATGGTAAGGTTGCCGATGTCAGTCTTGAACTGTTGACAAAAGGACGCACACTTGCCACACGCTTGGGAGTGAAACTTGAAGCGATAATAATAGGAGATAAACTTGAAGGAGTGGAGAATCAAGTGTTCCCCTATGGAGTAGATTTGGTATATAAAGTGGAAGATGCACGTTTGTATCCCTATACATCGCTTCCGCATGCTTCAGTGCTGATTAATCTATTTAGAGAAATCAAGCCACAGGTGTGCTTGATGGGAGCCACATGCATAGGTCGTGACCTCGGTCCTCGAGTATCATCGTGTCTTCACAGCGGATTGACAGCCGATTGTACTTCACTTGAGATAGGAGACCACAAAGACCCTCGCACCGGGAAAGAATATACTGACCTGCTATATCAGATTCGTCCGGCATTTGGCGGCAACATTGTAGCAACAATCGTGAATCCCGACTGCCGTCCACAGATGGCAACAGTGCGCGAAGGCGTGATGAAAAAGGAGATATTCGATTCCAACTACAAGGGCGAAGTCATTAATCTCGATGCAGAGAAGTACGTTGACCCTGCAAGTTATGTCGTAAAGATAATTGACCGTCACATAGAGAAATCGGCAGTAAATATCAAGAACTCACCTATTATTGTGGCAGGAGGCTATGGTGTGGGAAGCAAGGAGAATTTCGATATGCTTTTTGAACTGGCAGCCACACTCGGAGGCGAAGTGGGAGCATCGCGTGCCGCTGTTGATGCGGGATATGTGGAACACGACCGCCAGATTGGTCAGACCGGAGTGACTGTACGCCCGAAGTTATACATAGCATGCGGAATTTCAGGACAGATTCAGCACATAGCAGGAATGCAGGAAAGCTCAATCATTATTTCAATAAATAATGACCCAAATGCGCCTATCAATACTATTGCTGACTATGTGATTACCGGCAATATTGAAGATGTGCTTCCAAAACTCATAAAGTATTACAAAAAGAATTCTAAGTAAATCTCACACAACAATGGCTAATTTTTATAACGATAATAAAGATTTAAAGCATCATCTTAATCACCCGTTGATGCGCAAAATCGTGGAGTTGAAAGAACGCAACTTCGCCGATTGTGAAAAATTCGACTATGCTCCAATCAATTTTGAGGACGCAATGGACTCATACGAAAAAGTCCTTGAAATTGCCGGTGAGATTTCTGGTGAGATAGTAGCACCCAACGCTGAAAGCGTAGACCATGAAGGACCGCACGTAGTAGATGGGCATGTGGAATATGCTGAAGGTACTAAAAAGAACCTTGACGCTCTTGTAAAAGCTGGATTAATGGGAATATCGCTTCCTCGTCGCTACAATGGCTTGAATTTCTCACTTGTTCCCTACATCATGGCAGCTGATATGGTGAGCCGTGCTGATGCAAGTTTTGTGAATATTTGGGGACTTCAAGATTGTGCCGAAACAATATATGAATTTGCCGATGAAGACCAGCGTCAGCGTTTCTTGCCGCGTGTGTGCGCCGGAGAAACGATGGCAATGGACCTCACCGAGCCTGACGCAGGTAGTGATTTGCAGGCCGTAATGCTTAAAGCATCATACAATGAATCTGACGGAACTTGGCGATTGAATGGTGTGAAACGCTTCATCACCAATGGCGACGGACATATTGCACTTGTGCTTGCACGTTCTGAGGAAGGAAGCCACGATGGACGCGGACTTTCAATGTTCATTTACGACAGAAACGATGGAGGTGTTACAGTGCGCCGCATTGAGAATAAGATGGGAATTAAAGGCTCACCTACATGCGAACTTGTATTCAAGAATGCCAAAGCAGAACTTTGCGGCTCACGCAAATTAGGCCTTATTAAATATGTTATGGCATTGATGAACGGTGCGCGTCTGGGTATAGCAGCTCAATCGGTAGGCGTAAGTGAGGCTGCATATCGAGAGGCATACGCATATGCACAGGAGCGTCGTCAGTTTGGTAAAGCTATCATAGAGTTCCCGGCAGTAGCAGAGATGCTTGCCGTGATGAAAGCAAAGCTTGATGCTTCACGCTCGTTGCTCTATGAGACAACACGCTTCGTAGATATGTATAAGACCTACGAAGATATATCGCGCGAGCGCAAATTAGAGCCGGAAGAGCGCACAGAGATGAAATATTATTCACGTCTTGCCGATGCTTTCACACCTCTTTCAAAAGGTATGGGTAGCGAATTCTGCAACCAGAATGCATACGATTCAGTTCAAGTTCATGGTGGCTCGGGATTCATGAAAGATTATGCTTGCGAGCGCATCTATCGTGATGCTCGCATCACGTCAATCTATGAAGGAACGACACAGTTGCAAGTAGTAGCTGCAATTCGCCACGTCACCACAGGCACTTATCTTAACAAGATTAATGAATATGCAACACTCGAATATGCTCCAGAATTAAAGCCGCTTCAAGATAAGCTTGCCGCAATGACTGCTCTTTATGCTGAAACGGTGGAGAAAGTGACATCACTCAAAAACACGGAGTACACTGATTTCCATGCTCGTAGGCTTGTAGAGATGGCGGGACATATCATTATGGGATACCTGCTTCTTAGTGATGCAACTCGTTGTGCCGATTTCAAGAAATCAGCAAATGTTTACGTACGCTTTGGAGAAGCTGAAGTGGCTCGTCACCACAAATTCATCGCTGAATTTGCTGTGGAAGACTACGAAAACTATAAGGCATAATATCACAGGATTGATTAATCAAATTAAGAAAATAACCCGTTGAGCAATAGTTCAGCGGGTTATTTTATTTAATGATATTGTCAAAACGAATTGACTAAGCATCGACTGCTTTCATGCGGCTTATTAATTCATCGCCAAGAGCAGTTTTAGCAGTTATATGGTCGGTAATGGCAATAACGAAAGGATTACTTTCAAAATCGCCACGCACTTGCTCGAAATCAAGTTCTTTCTCTATTCGCGAACCGTCGGCACCAAATCCGGTCATCGAAGCGAGAGAAAATTCCTTGCGAGCATCTTCATAGACCATCTTGTCAAGACCGACAACGGCAGTTTTCCATTTCTCTACTATATCAATAACATCAGTCGAAGTGATTTCTGTAGGTTTTATTCCATAGAAAATCTCAATGTGATTATACACCCAAGTCCATTCATAAGAGTAATAATTCCTATGAAGCCGTTCGAATTCCGCATTCATTGACTTGAGTTTATTAAGTTCGCCACATTCAATCTCTGCAACCATATTGTCAATTTCACTTTTTGGCGCAATTAATCCCGAAATATCAACCCACTCGCCATCACCTATTGGCGAATCGGGTATCAAGCGAGCTTGAATTTCGCTATTATCGCAAAAATTAATGTTTTCAAGTCGCTTAATAATGGAATTCCCCATAAACTTATGGATAGCAGTATTGTAGAATGAAATGCCATTAAGTAGCGAAGAATTTCGTATTTTGGTGCCCTGATAAGAATAAATATCGGATAATTCACCCGATGCTTTACGCAGATTTTGGAGCAAAGTCAATCCTTTCATCATTTTCTGCACCGTGTAGGGACTCAACAGATTGTAATTTATGTAATCAAGAAGGTTTGAATCTGTTCTTTTGTCGCGTTTAGGCCATTTTTGAGCATCTCTTATGGTACCTACACTGCGAAGATTAACACCCGGGACCAAATAGGTGGAATTATTTTGCTCAATTAGGTAAGAGAATGGTAAATTGGAAGTATCGGCATGGTGAACATGTCGTCCCATAACGAGAGAGAAAGCCCCTACCCTTGCAGGCCAAAGAATATAGGAGTCGGAAGTGGTTTTTGCTCCACGTTCCATAACACCTTGATGAATAGGTCCGAGTTTGTACATGTGATTACTTTGGTTAGAGCCGGAGCCGGCATTCATAAATGAAAACATTCCGGCAATGAGCAGAGTGGATTTGTGGTGTGTCACCGTGTAGGGTCCGGCAAATATGGCACACGCTTCACCATTTTCACCTTGGCAATTGCTGAAAAACAATGAATCGGAAGCCGAATAATTGTGCCCTAATTGGCAAGCCTGTCCCACGAAACATCGATTGAGCATAACACCGTCTTCTATGCATGAACCCGAAGCAATTATGCAATTGTCAATAACTACGCCATGTCCGATATTGATTGGTGCCGATTCGTTGCTATTGAAACTCGTATTATTGATTCTTGAAGCACCTATAATACTGCAAAAGTCACCGATTTTTACATTGCTGATAGTACCAACATTTTGAATCTTTACGTTTGAACCGATATGACCAGTTGCCGATGAATGTTTCCGTGCATAATATAATGCGGCTTCTTTCATACGGGTGATAAGAGCCGGGCGATGACGATACAGCGCCATAATATAAGCGTAATGAGCCGATAATTTGTCGGTAATCAGCACTTCACGACCTCCGGTTTCGTTTAATACCGATACTTCAGTGGCATTGCCAAATGTGGAAACCCTATCAACATATACAGCATCAACGTTCTCGATGAGAGTATTATCACCGATTTCATAATTAGCGATATAATTATGAACATTCTCAATGCAACAATTGTCGCCGATTACTACATTGTGCAATCGCACATTTCTCAGTCCGGAATTCTTCTTAACACCTCCGGGCAATAAAAAATATCCGCTCATTGCACCTATTTTCACTAAGCCGGAAAAATTCACATTTTGAATGTGATTATGACTGAAATAATTGGAAACGAGTATATTGTTCCAGTCTTCAGCCGAGCAGTTCTTACTCTGCAATGCTGAAATTTCAGCATCACTTAACTTCCTGTAATCCATGATTTTCAATCAAATAAAACAACAAACAATTAATTTTAAAATATTTATCGCCGAAAGATGCGACTAACAACAACTCACATATCACAAATATGTGTCTGCAAAGTTAATTCATATTTGGAATAACCACAAATAAATTTTGCGAAAATACATATTAATAAAAATGGCATGGAAATTGCAAGTAACATAAATAGTGTTAATCGTGCAGATAAATATTGACATTAGCATTATTTTTGTAATCAATTTTGAAAAATATGGTATTTATAGGTTACTTTTCAAATGATTTCAGCTTATTATTGGAAAAGAGCCGAGAAGAGGCTAGAGAGCTGCATAGCAATAAGTTACTCCCTGAGCACTTGCTTCTGGGGATTCTCTCAATGCCCGATTGCACTGCTTATAGATTACTCAGCGACCTTTCTGTGTCAATTAATAACTTGAAAGAGTGTATTAAAGCAGAAATTTCTGAAACTTATAAAGTCGATGAAGAAAATGCTACACCAGACGGATTCACGCTCAGCGATGAGGCTAACAATATACTAAATAAGGCTGTTAGTGAGGCTAAATTGCGAAGAAGCGACCTAACCGGAACGGAACATTTATTGCTGGCATATACTCACGATTCATTGAAAGGTCGTATTTTTACAATGTTAGAAGATATGAATATAACTTATGAAATAGTGGACAAATGGATATCCACGCACAAAACCCATCCTATCATGGGACCTGACTTTGCCGACGATGATGATGACAAAATGCCATTATCTAACGAACAACATCAAAGTCAAGAAGAGAAAAAAGAAAACATATCACACAAAGGTCGACAAAATAAGGTAAGCACAGGAACACCTGTGATTGACAAGTTCGGCAAAGATATGACGCAAGCTGCCGAGGCAGGCAAACTCGACCCAATCATAGGACGTGAAAGCGAAATTGAACGCCTTGCACAGATTCTAAGCCGTAGGAAAAAAAATAATCCCGTGTTGATTGGCGAGCCGGGAGTTGGTAAATCGGCAATAGTTGAAGGTTTAGCCTTGAGAATTACTCAGCGAAAAGTAGCAAGAGTACTCTTCGACAAGAGAGTTGTATCGCTTGATATGGCAGCAATTGTAGCCGGAACAAAATATCGCGGAGAATTTGAAGAACGCATAAAGGCTATAATAGATGAAGTGTCGGGCAACAAGAATATTATATTATTCATTGATGAAATACACACCATTGTAGGAGCAGGTAGTGCATCGGGTTCAATGGATGCAGCAAATTTGCTTAAACCGGCATTGGCTCGTGGTGAAATACAATGCATCGGAGCAACTACACTTGATGAATATCGCAAGAATATCGAAAAAGATGGAGCATTGGAGCGAAGATTCCAAAAAGTATTGGTAGAACCTACAACAACAGATGAAACCATACACATTCTGCACCAAATAAAATCGAAATATGAGGAACATCATGGTGTAAAATACACTGATGAAGCAATTGATGCGTGCGTGACACTCACGGAACGATATGTAAGCGACCGAAATTTCCCGGATAAGGCAATTGATGCCCTTGATGAAGCCGGCTCGCGTGTTCATATATCAAATATTGTAGTTCCAAAAGAAATTGATGAGCTTGAGAAAGAAATGAATGAAGCTCAACGCAACAAAGTGCGTGCAGCCCAAGCTCAAGACTTTGAAAGTGCGGCAAACTATCGCGATTTGCAAGAACGACTTGCCAAGAGACTTGAAGAAGAAAAAGCCAAGTGGGAAGAAAGTCTTGCCCAACGTCGAGAAATCGTAGATAAAGACAAAGTGGCTGAAGTGGTAGCAATGATGACCGGAATTCCGGCTCAGCGGCTTGCAGAATCAGAAGGTATAAGGCTTCTGAATATGGAGCATGAACTTGAAAATTCAGTAATAGGACAAAAAGCTGCCATAAAAAAAATAGCTAAGGCAATAAGAAGAAATAGAGTAGGACTAAAAGACCCAAATAAACCTATAGGCACATTTATGTTTTTAGGACCTACAGGGGTTGGAAAAACATATCTTGCAAAAAAATTAGCTGAATTTCTTTTCAACTCAGCCGATGCCCTTATCAGAGTGGATATGAGTGAATTTATGGAAAAATTCACGGTTTCCCGCCTTGTGGGAGCCCCTCCGGGTTATGTAGGATACGAAGAAGGTGGTCAGTTGACGGAAAAAGTACGTCGCCATCCTTATTCGGTTGTACTCCTTGACGAAATAGAGAAAGCCCATAGTGATGTGTTCAATATGCTCCTGCAAGTGATGGACGAAGGGCGTCTTACCGATAGCCTTGGCAGAAAAGTAGATTTTAAGAACACTATTATAATAATGACTTCGAATATCGGTTCGCGTGAAGTAAAGGATTTCAATGGCGGAATAGGATTCAACTCTATAGAAACAAGTCGCAACTATTCCGAAGGCTTGATTCGAAAGGCATTGAACCGACAATTTTCTCCAGAGTTCCTTAATAGAATTGATGATATAATAATGTTTGAGCAGCTTGATAAAGAAGCTATGAAGGAAATAATCGACATTGAGTTATCTTCGTTCTTCAAGCGCACTCAAGAGCTTGGTTACACATTGAAAATTACCGATGAAGTAAAATCATTCCTTATTGATAAAGGCTATGATAAGAATTTCGGAGCAAGACCATTGAAGCGAGCTATTCAGACGTATATAGAAGATACTTTGGCCGATTATATGCTCAGGGATAATTCTCAAGATAATACTACTATTGAATTACGTGTCGATAGAGAGAATGATTCAATAGAAGTGGTAGCCATTGATGAAAACAAAGTGCTGAATCCGACAAAATAGCACATAAATAACTCGTTCAACGGATAAAATGTCATACTTTCAAAGTGTGGCATTTTTTTTGCACAAAATTATATCGGAATATAATTTTAAACGATATAAACTATGCAAAAAGGTTCAATTGGGGTAACTACTGAGAACATTTTCCCCGTTATAAAAAAATTCTTATATAGCGACCACGAGATTTTTCTTCGTGAATTAGTGTCGAATGCGGTTGATGCTACCCAAAAACTCAAGACATTATCGTCGTGTGGCGAATATACGGGTAATCTTGGAGATTTAAAGGTGAATGTGTCAATCGACAGCGAAAAAGGGACTCTCACAGTATCAGATTCGGGTATTGGTATGACTGCTGAGGATATTGATAAGTATATCAACCAAATTG
Source organism: uncultured Prevotellaceae bacterium (assembly GCA_945921235.1). Classification (GTDB taxonomy): domain Bacteria; phylum Bacteroidota; class Bacteroidia; order Bacteroidales; family Muribaculaceae; genus CALZFJ01. The sequence goes on from CAMEKH010000001.1 coordinate 9,626, forward strand.
CCTTCTCCGGAGCTGAAGAATTCCTTAATAAATATAAGGATAATGCTAATGCAATTATAGGACACTTCGGACTCGGTTTCTACTCGGCATTTATGGTGTCAAAGAAAGTAGAAATACGCTCTTTATCGTATAAAGAAGGTTCGAAAGCCGTAAGCTGGACTTGTGATGGCTCACCTGAATATGAAATGACAGAAATCGATAAAACCACACGAGGCACTGACATTGTTCTTTATATAGATGATGAAGAAAAGGAATTTCTCGATAAATCGAGAATTGAGAATCTCCTTAGAAAGTATTGCAGATTTTTGCCGGTTCCGGTTGTGTTCGGTAAAGAACAAGAGTGGAAAGATGGCAAATATGTAGATACCGAAAATGACAAGGTAATTAATAATGTAGAGCCTTTGTGGGCAAGGAAGCCATCGGAACTTAAAGATGAGGACTATTTAAAATTCTATCATGAAATACAGCCGGGACAAGATGACCCGCTATTTTGGATACACCTTAATGTTGATTATCCATTCACATTGACCGGAATTCTTTATTTCCCTAAAATAAAGAACAATTTCGATATAAATAAGAATAGGATTCAACTTTACTGCAATCAAGTGTTTGTAACAGATTCAGTGGAGGGTGTGGTGCCGGAATTTCTAATGTTGCTTCAAGGTATAATTGATTCTCCTGATATTCCGCTGAATGTTTCACGCTCGTATTTGCAAAGCGACTCTAATGTAAAAAAGATATCTACATATATTACCAAGAAAGTATCTGCTCGACTCGAAGAAATTGCTAAAAACGATAGCAAGAATTTTGAGGAAAAATGGAATGATATTAAGATATTCATAGAGTACGGTATGTTGACAGATGAAAAATTCTGTGAATCGGCAATGAAATTTGCGCTACTTGAGGATACAGATGGCAAATTCTTCAAACTCGATGAATATAAAGAGCTGGTTAAGTCGACTCAAACCGATAAAGACGGCAATGAAGTATTCCTTTATGCAACCGATAAAGAGTCACAGTACACTTACATAAAAGCTGCTACCGACCGCGGATATAATGTGTTGTTTATGAACGGACAACTCGACCCTCATTTTGTGGGACTCCTTGAGAATAAACTTGAGAAATGCCGCTTGGTTCGTGTTGACTCCGATGTAATAGACAATATAATTCCCTCCAAAGACAAAAAGAGTGTAAAATTATCAACGTTGCAACGTAATATATGCACTACCCTATTCAAGTCGCAGATTCCCGCTATTGAAAATAGCGAGTTTTTCATTGCATTTGAAGCAATGAGCGGTAATTCTCAACCTATAGTAATAACACAGAGTGAATATATGCGACGCATGAAGGAGATGGCTGCAATGCAACCCGGAATGAGTTTCTACGGCGAATTGCCTGATAGCTACAATATGACTCTCAACACCGAGCATTCTGTAGTTAAATCTATTATGGAGAAAGCTGAAAGTGACTTAAAATCATCGATTCAACCGCTTGAGGACAAATTAGCTGAAATAAAGAAATCAATATCGGCAATTAATGATAAGAAGAAAAATGACAAAGAGCTGACTGCCGATGACAAATCGGAACTTGAATCGAAAGAAAAAGAAGCCGAAAATACACGAGAAGAGGAAAAGAAAATCATTTCGGATTATGCCTCAAATCTGGATAAGGTTAAGCAACTTGTTGATATAGCCTTACTTGGCAATGGCATGTTGAAAGGTGAAGCATTAAACAACTTTTTGCAACGTTCAATTAGCTTGTTATAAGCACGATAAGTTAACCACATCATAATTAAGAAATAATGGCTGAATAGAGTAAATTACTCATTTAAGCCATTATTTTTTTATATACAATATATTTTGTACCTTTGCGGTAGATTTTTAGGATTATGATTTCAGTAAGCAATTTAGGTATTCAATTTGGTAAAAGAGTTTTGTTTCAGGATGTTAATTTGAAATTTACTCCGGGAAACTGTTATGGAATTATCGGTGCAAATGGCGCAGGCAAAAGTACGTTAATGCGTATTTTAAGCGGACAGCTATCACCTACACACGGAACTGTTTTGCAAGGTCCGGGTGAACGTATGTCGGTGTTGAGTCAGGACCACTTTGAATTCGATGAATGCACAGTGATGGAAACCGTGCTTCGCGGTCATACAACATTGTGGGAAGTAATGCAAGAAAAAGATGCGCTATATGCTAAGCCCGATTTTTCCGATGCCGACGGAATCAGAGCATCGGAATTGGAAGAGAAATTCGCTGAAATGGAGGGCTGGAATGCTGAAAGCGATGCAGCAGCCCTGCTAAGTGGACTTGGAATTAAAGAAGAGAAGCACTACACGCTGATGAAAGATATGAGTGCAAAAGAAAAGGTGCGTGTGCTACTTGCTAAAGCCCTTTTTGGTAACCCCGATAATTTGCTTCTCGATGAGCCAACTAATGACCTTGACCTCGACACTGTGTCTTGGCTTGAAAACTATCTTTCGAATTTTGAGAATACGGTATTAGTGGTTTCGCATGACCGCCACTTCCTTGATGCAATCTCTACACATACGCTCGACATTGATTATAACAAAGTGACACTGTTTGCCGGAAATTATAGTTTCTGGTATCAATCGAGCCAATTGGCATTGCGGCAGCAGCAACAACAGAATAAAAAAGCTGAAGAAAAAAAGAAAGAGTTACAAGAATTCATACGTCGTTTCAGCGCAAATGTGGCTAAATCGAAGCAGACAACAAGTCGCAAGAAGATGCTTGAAAAGCTCAATATCGAGGAGATTCAGCCATCATCTCGCCGATATCCGGGCATAATTTTCACTCCCTCAAGAGAACCCGGTAATAAAATACTTGAACTTCACGGACTCACGGCAAGTGTGGAAGGAGATGTACTTTTTAAGGATTTAAATCTTACAATCGAAAAGAATGATAAAGTAGTGTTCCTTAGTCGTGACCCGAGAGCTATGACTGCTTTGTTTGAAATTATCACAGGCAATCGTAAGCCGGATTCAGGAACTTATGAATGGGGGCAGACTATAACCACAGCATATCTGCCACTTGATAATTCTGCATTTTTCAATACCGATTTGAACCTTGTGGATTGGTTATGCCAATTCAGCAACGATACAAGCGAAATATATCTAAAAGGGTTCTTGGGGAAAATGCTGTTTTCAGGTGAAGACGTGCTAAAGAAGGCTTCAGTTCTTTCGGGAGGTGAGAAAATGCGATGCATGATTGCAAAAATGATGATGACAGATGCGAATACTCTTATTCTTGATACTCCGACAAATCATTTGGACTTGGAATCAATTCAAGCATTTAATAACACCTTACAAGCATTTAAAGGTAACATAATAATGTCGTCGCACGACCATGAATTTATTCAAACAATATGCAATCGTATGGTAGAACTTACTCCAAATGGCATAATTGACAAGATTATGGACTACGATGACTATATATCTGATGAAAAAGTATTGGCTTTAAAAGAAAAATTATATAACAATTGATAAAATAATTATCTATATATGGTTAAGCATATAGTTACATTCAAACTTAGTGGCACAGAGGAAGAAAAACTTGCTGTAGCCAAGAATTTTAAAGCAGCACTTGAAGATTTACCACGGGAGATAGAAGTGCTTCAAAGTATCGAAGTTGGAATTAATCAAAATCCAAATGAATGTTGGAATGTAGTTTTAACGGCAATTGTTCCCACTATGGCAGATGTAGATGTATATGCAAAGCATCCTGCACATATTGCAGCAGCATCGCTACTCAATGGACATAAAGAAATGAGAGCTTGTGTAGATTATGAGTTTTAACAGAATGAATCACACATAAAAATATATCACGGCGTGAATCTGAAAATTAGTCAGATTCACGCCGTGTCGCTTAAATGAATAGTAGCATGCTTAAAGATGCCACACAATCACTATAAATTCGAGCAAATGTAAAGACAATAATATTTTTTGCTAAAAAATAGCACTAAAATTTGCAACATTGCTTACATTGTGCTTATATTTGCATCGAATTAAAGAACAAAACAATTTGAAGGTGGAAAAGCTGATTAGGTTTACAAAAATGCATGGTGCCGGTAATGACTACATTTATTTAAATGGTATGGATAATTGTCCGGAAAATCTTGGTGCATTATCAATAGCAATGAGCGATAGGCATAAAGGTGTAGGCTCTGATGGGTTGGTAGTCATTATGCCATCGGAAGTTGCAGATTTTCGTATGCGAATGTTCAATGCCGATGGCTCTGAAGGTGAAATGTGTGGAAATGCGTCGAGATGCATAGGAAAATACGTTTATGAAAAAGGGCTATCAAAGAAACGTTATATAACACTCGAAACCCTTGCAGGTATAAAGTCACTATCACTATATGTGAATTCCGACAATAAAGTGGAAAGCGTAACAGTGGATATGGGAGAACCTGTTTTAGACCCATCAAGAATACCGGTGGCATACGACCGCGATGTGGTTAAGACTCCGATATCAACAAATTTCGGTATTTTTGAGATTACGGCAGTGTCGATGGGAAATCCACATGGAGTGGTATTTGTGAAGTCGCTTAGCGACACCGATGTTCATGGGATAGGAAGAGAACTTGAGGTAAATCCGCTATTCCCAAATAAAGCGAATATAGAATTTGCTCAAATTATTAAGCGCGATGAAATCATAATGCGAGTTTGGGAGCGTGGAAGCGGAGAAACAATGGCGTGCGGCACAGGAGCATGCGCAACATTAGTAGCAGCTGTAATAGTTGGCAGTTGTGACCGCAAGGCAACTATACATCTTTTAGGCGGAGACTTGAGTATAGAGTGGAATGAACAAAACAACCATGTGTATATGACGGGTCCGGCAGAAACAGTGTTTGAAGGAACATACATATATAAAAATAATAATGATTAAAGTTAACGAAAATTTCAGTAAGCTACAAGAATCATATCTTTTTTCGGAAATTGCGAAAAAAGTAAAGCAATATGAAACTGAGCATCCCGATGCCAACGTGATAAGAATGGGTATTGGAGATGTTACTCGACCAATTTGTGAAGCATCAATCAAGGCTATGCACTCTGCGGTAGATGATATGGGAGATTCTGCGACATTTCATGGATATGGACCGGAACAAGGTTATAGATTTCTCACAGAGTGTATTTCGAGATTCGATTATGCTGAACGTGGAATTCAAATTTCTTCTGATGAGATATTTGTGAGCGACGGAGCCAAAAGTGATACAGGGAATATCGGGGATATTCTATCAATCAATAATAAAGTGGCAGTAACTGACCCGGTATATCCCGTCTATGTCGACACAAATGTTATGGCAGGTAGAGCAGGAGAAATGACCTATGAAGGTAAATGGAGCAACATAATATATATGCCGTGTACTATTGAGAATAATTTCATTCCGGAGTTACCGACGTCAATCCCCGATGTAATATACCTATGTTACCCAAACAACCCCACAGGGACCACACTTACGAAATCCCAACTAAAAAAATGGGTTGACTATGCTTTGGCAAATAAGGCCCTAATCTTGTTTGACTCAGCTTATGAGGCTTATATACAGGAAGACGACGTTCCCCACTCCATTTATGAAATTGAAGGAGCAAAAAAGTGCGCTATCGAATTCCGTAGTTTTTCAAAGACAGCAGGATTTACAGGATTGCGATGTGGATATACAATAGTACCCAAAGAACTTACAGGTTACAACGAAAATGGCGAGCCTGTCATGCTTAATAAGTTGTGGAACAGGCGTCAATGCACAAAGTTCAATGGAGCATCATACATAACACAAAGAGCTGCCGAAGCCACTTACACTGACATGGGACGCAAACAGATTAAAGAAACTATCAGTTATTATATGCGCAATGCAAAGATATTGCGAGATGGAGTAGAGGCAATTGGGTTAAAAGCATTTGGCGGCATCAATGCTCCTTATGTGTGGGTAAAAACACCTGAAGGACTTAATTCGTGGGAATTTTTCAATAAATTGCTGAATGAATGTAACATAGTAGGCACACCGGGGGTGGGTTTCGGACCCTCGGGTGAGGGATATTTTAGACTCACAGCCTTTGGTTCTTATGAGAACACTTGCGAGGCTGTTGAAAGAATGAAAAAATTAAATCATAAATATTAAATTTTAGTTTTTATGTCACAGTTAAGATTTAAAGTCGTAGAAACAGCTTTTGACAGAAAAGCCTTGAAGGTTGACCTCCCAAAAGAGAGACCTTCGGAGTATTTCGGGAAATACGTATTCAATCGCAAGAAAATGCTTGAATACTTGCCGAAAAAAACTTATGATGCTCTTGTATATGCTATTGACAATAAGGAGCCTTTAAATCGAGAAGTAGCCGACAGTGTAGCTGCCGGAATGAAGCAGTGGGCTATTGACAATGGAGCAAAGCACTACACCCACTGGTTCCACCCATTGACTGATGGAACTGCAGAGAAACACGATTCATTTATTGAATATGATGGCAAAGGCGGTGTAATGGAGGAATTTACAGGGAAACTACTTGTTCAACAGGAACCTGATGCATCGAGTTTTCCTAATGGCGGTATTCGTAACACATTCGAAGCGCGAGGCTACTCGGCATGGGATATTTCATCACCGGCATTCATTTTAGAGAATACATTGTGTATTCCTACAATTTTCATTTCATATACCGGTGAATCGCTCGACTATAAAACGCCATTACTTCGCGCATTAAATAGTGTGGATAAAGCAGGAACGGAAGTTGCTAAACTTTTCGACCCAAATGTGAAACACGTTTTCTCCTATCTTGGTTGGGAACAGGAGTATTTCCTTGTTGATGAAGCCTTATACTCAGCACGCCCGGACCTTGTAATGACAGGTCGCACATTGATGGGACATGAAAGTGCAAAAAACCAGCAGCTTGAAGACCATTATTTTGGTGCTATCCCATCGCGAGTAGAAGCATTTATGCTCGACCTTGAAATTGAGTGTCATAAGCTCGGAATCCCGGCAAAGACAAGGCATAATGAGGTGGCACCGAATCAGTTTGAGCTTGCTCCTATTTTTGAGGAAACGAATCTTGCCAATGACCACAACTTGCTGCTAATGTCGCTTATTGCCGATGTGGCGCGTAAACACAACTTCCGCGTTCTTCTGCATGAGAAGCCGTTTGCAGGCATTAATGGTTCGGGAAAACATAATAACTGGAGCCTTGGAACTGATACCGGTGTATTGCTTTTTGCTCCGGGTAAAACTCCTAAAGAGAACTTGCAGTTCATCACCTTCATAACTAATGTGATGGCTGCCGTATATAAGCATAACGGACTGCTCAAAGCTTCAATATCATCAGCAACAAATGGGCATCGTCTTGGCGCAAATGAGGCACCGCCTGCAATTATATCGATGTTCCTTGGCACACAATTATCCTCTATACTTGATAAACTCGAAAAGAGTAATAAAGATGAGTTAATTAATTTTGCCAGTAAAGAGGGTATGCAACTCGATGTATCGCAGATTCCTGAAATTCTTATTGATAATACCGACCGTAATCGCACCTCGCCATTTGCATTCACAGGTAATCGATTTGAATTCCGTGCAGTGGGTTCATCGGCAAATTGCGCATCGGCAATGATTGCATTGAATGCGGCAGTAGCTGACCAGCTTTCAGAATTCAAAGTAGCCGTAGATAAGCGTATTGCCAACGGCGAAACTATGGAGCATGCCGTTCTTGCAGAAGTGAAGGCATTAATATCATTCTCAAAGGATATTCATTTCGATGGTAATGGATATAGCGATGAGTGGAAAGAGGAAGCTGCAAGAAGAGGCCTTGATTGTGAGACATCTATACCTGTAATCTTCGATTCTTACTTAAAGAAAGAAAGCGTAGAAATGTTCAATCGTACAGGTGTTTTCTCAGAGATTGAGCTCAAGGCACGCAATGAGGTGAAATGGGAAATTTACACAAAGAAAATCCAGATTGAAGCTCGCGTATTAGGTGACTTGGCAACAAATCATATTTTGCCTGTAGCCACTCGATATCAGTCGTTGCTACTCGATAATGTATTTAAAATCAAGAGTCTCTTCCCTGCTGAACAAGGTGAGAAAATCGCTGAACAAGATTTGTGCATGATAGAAAAAATGGCTGAGCACATGTCGATAATCAAGCAGAAAGTGGCTGAAATGGTAGCATCACGTAAGAAAGCTAACAAAATTGAGTGTGAACGTGAGAAAGCAATTGCATATCACGACACTGTATTCCCATTAATGGACGAAATCCGCTATCATATCGATAAACTTGAACTTATGGTAGATGACGAGATGTGGCCGTTGCCCAAATATCGCGAAATGCTGTTTATAAGATAATGTGAGTAATTCACTTATTATTCATTTAACGTGTTGTGGTATTATAGAATGTTGTAATTTCATTTTGTTTATCTTATTCATTTTTTCTATGATTACCACAACCGTTATTATCATAAAAAGAAAGAAACAATATGTTACCACGACAACAAGGTTTATATAGCCCTCAATATGAAAAAGATGCCTGCGGTGTAGGTCTGTTAGTCAATATTAATGGGATTAAATCTCATCAACTTGTTGAAAAAGGTCTGCAAGTGCTTGAAAATATGGTACACAGAGGTGCCGAAGGTGCCGATTTAAAGACGGGCGATGGTGCGGGAATTATGGTCCAGATTCCGCACGAATTTATTTTATTACAAGGAATTGCCGTGCCAGAAAAGGGAAGATATGGCAGCGGATTGATTTTTTTACCTAAAGACGAAGAATCGCAACAATATATTTTAGACTTAATTGAAAGGGAAACTTTAGAAATGGGGCTTACGCTACTGCCAATAAGAGATGTCCCTACTAATAATGAACAATTGGGAGAAGTAGCGAAGTCAGCTGAACCTGATATCAAGCAGATATTTATAGCAGATGAACGCACCAATGATGAAATAGAGCCTAAATTGTATGTCTTAAGAAAGCGTATCGAAAACAGAATTTCTGAATCTGATATAGCAGGCAAAAATGATTTCTATATTGTTTCTTTATCATCGAGAATTATCATCTATAAAGGAATGCTGTCATCATTGCAGTTGAGATACTATTATCCCGACTTGATGAATCCTCATTTCACCACGGGAATGGCTTTAGTCCACTCACGTTTCAGCACAAATACATTCCCGACATGGAGCCTCGCTCAACCATTCCGTATGCTCGGACATAATGGTGAAATTAACACCATTCAAGGTAATAGAATGTGGATGCACGCACGCGAATGTGTACTTAATCCCAAATCACTTGGCGGAGTCGATATCACACCAATCATACAGCCAAATATGAGTGACAGTGCATCGCTCGACAATGTACTTGAATACTTCGTTATGGCAGGAATGTCGTTGCCACATGCATTGGCAATGCTCGTTCCTGAATCATTCAACGATAAGAACCCTATCTCTCCCGAATTGAAAGCATTCTATGAGTATCATAGCATTCTTATGGAAGCATGGGACGGTCCGGCAACTTTGCTCTTCAGCGACGGACGTTATGCCGGCGGAATGCTCGACCGCAATGGCTTGCGCCCTGCAAGATACCTTATTACAAATAATAATACGATGGTCGTAGCATCGGAAATGGGAGTCTTGCCTTTTGAAGCATCTGAAGTGAAAGAAAAAGGTCGACTTCGTCCCGGCAAAATGCTCATAGTGGATATGGAGAAAGGAGAAATCTACGATGATGCATTGCTGAAAGAGAATTTGGCGAATGAATTCCCCTATCGTGATTGGTTGGCAAAAAACAGAATAAAACTTGACCAAATTAACAGCGGGAAAAAAGTTAATAATGATGTGGATAATTATATGCGTCTGCTTAAGACATTTAATTATCACAAAGAAGAAATAGAGAAAATCATTACACCAATGGTGACTGATGCCAAAGAACCTATTAATTCTATGGGTAATGACACTCCATTGGCGGTAATGAGCGATATTCCGCAGACGCTGTTCAATTATTTCCGTCAGCATTTTGCTCAAGTAACCAACCCTCCTATCGACCCATTGCGTGAAGAATTGGTTATGAGTCTTGACAGCTATATCGGAGCAATCAAAATGAATTTGCTGGAACCGACTCCTGATTTATGCAAAATGGTGGAACTTAATCGCCCGATTCTCACCAATTCAGAGCTTGATATTCTTTGTAATCTTCGCTATAAGGGCTTTAATACCCGCAAAGTAAAAATGACATTTGCAGTAAAAGATGGTGCCGATGGACTGAGAAAAGGGATTGAAAACCTTTGTTCCGAAGCGGAAAAAGCCGTTGATGAAGGATGCAATTATATTGTTCTTAGCGACAGAGATGTCGATTGCGAGAATGCTCCTATTCCATCATTATTGGCAACATCGGCTGTACATCATCATTTAATACAGCGTAAGAAACGTGTTCAAACTGCTTTGATAATAGAAACGGCTGATGCTCGTGAGGTAATGCACTTTGCTCTGTTGTCGGGCTATGGAGCAAGTGCCATTAATCCTTATTTGGCTTTTGCAGTCATCGACACGCTTGTGAAGAATAAAGAGATTCAACTCGATTTCAACACAGCAGTAAAGAATTACATCAAGGCTATTGATAAAGGCTTGTTGAAGATAATGTCCAAAATGGGTATTGCTACAATTACAAGCTATAAAGGTGCTCAACTCTTTGAGGCGATAGGACTTTCACAAGATATCATTGATGCTTATTTTGGGAATACAATATCAAAAATAGGAGGTATTGATATCACCGACCTTGCCAATGAAATCCTCACATCTCATGAGGAAGCATTCTCTTCTGAATTCGATGACAGATTACCAATGTCAAGTATAGGTCAATATTCCTATAGAAAGAATGGCGAGTTGCATGCATGGAATCCTGAAACTATCGCATTGCTTCAGATTTCTACGCGACTTGGGAGTTACAAGAAATTCAAAGAGTTTACGTCGGCAGTAGATAATAAAGCAAAACCGATATTTATACGCGATTTCTTCGATTTCAAAAAAGGCAAAGCTATCCCAATCGATGAGGTAGAAAGCGCAGAGAGCATAATGAAGCGATTCGTGACCGGAGCTATGTCGTTTGGCGCAATCAGCAAGGAAGCGCATGAAGCTCTTGGAATTGCAATGAACAGAATAGGAGCTAAAAGCAACACAGGCGAAGGTGGTGAGGATTCTGAGCGATTTAAGCCTCGTGCCGACGGCTCCTCAGCACGAAGTGCAATCAAGCAAGTGGCTTCCGGACGATTTGGTGTGACTGCCGAATATCTTGTCAATGCCGATGAGATTCAAATAAAAATTGCACAAGGAGCAAAACCGGGTGAAGGAGGTCAATTGCCGGGGTTTAAGGTTGATAAGGTTATCGCCAAGACTCGCCATTCTATCCCCGGAATATCTCTTATTTCGCCCCCACCCCATCACGATATTTACTCTATTGAGGACTTGGCTCAATTGATATTCGACTTAAAGAATATTAATCCTGATGCCAAAATCAGTGTGAAACTTGTGGCAGAAAGCGGCGTGGGAACAATAGCTGCCGGTGTAGCTAAAGCAAAAGCCGACTTAATTATTATCAGCGGTGCTGAAGGCGGAACGGGCGCAAGTCCGGCAAGCTCTATAAGATATGCCGGTTTACCATCGGAAATAGGTCTTGCCGAAACTCAGCAAACACTTGTTTTAAACAATCTTAGAGGTCAAGTAAGGCTACAAGTTGATGGTCAACTGAAGACCGGTCGTGACGTAATTCTTCAAGCAATGCTTGGTGCTGAAGAATTCGGCTTTGCCACATCTGCCCTAATAGTTCTCGGCTGTGTATTAATGAGAAAATGTCACATGAATACGTGCCCTGTGGGAGTCGCTACACAGAACGAAGATTTGCGCAAGCGGTTTATGGGTAAGGCTGATTACTTAGTTAATTTCTTTACATTCCTTGCGCAAGAAATTCGTGAATATCTTGCAGAAATAGGAGTTAAGACTTTTGATGAGATTGTGGGAAGAAATGACTTACTGACAATTAAAGAAGGGGTTAAAGTAAGTAAAACCAATCATTTGGATTTCAGCAAATTGCTATATCATCCAGCCGAATGCTCAACAAATGCGATTATTAATGTTACACAGCAGGAGCATGACATTAAGAATGTACTCGACCGCGAACTTATAAATCGCTCTTTCCCATCGATAACTTCGGGAATGCCTGTAGAGCTTGATTTCACAATAAAGAACACAAACCGCTCGGTAGGTGCAATGCTTTCAGGTGCAGTAGCAAAAAAATATGGAAATGAGGGACTTCCCGACAATACAATTTCGTGCACATTCAAGGGTTCAGCAGGACAAAGTTTCGGAGCATTCCTTGAGCATGGAATTTCTTTCAGACTTGAAGGCGATGCCAACGATTATGTAGGTAAAGGACTGTCGGGTGGTAGAATTGTCATAGTGCCGCCATCAGGTACAACATTCATTCCTGAGAACAATATAATAGCGGGAAATACGATATTATATGGTGCCACATCAGGTGAAATGTACATTAATGGACGTGTTGGTGAGCGTTTTTGCGTTAGAAATAGTGGTGCAATTGCCGTTGTAGAAGGTGTCGGCGACCATTGCTGTGAATATATGACAGGTGGACGCACCGTTGTACTCGGGTCGACAGGACGAAACTTCGCAGCCGGAATGAGTGGAGGAATTGCCTACGTGTGGAATCCTAAGGGAGATTTCGACTATTTCTGTAATATGGAAATGGTAGAGCTATCATTGATAGAGGATATGGCTGATAATCGGGAGCTGTACAGAATTATAGGAAACCACTACAAATACACTCGCAGTCCGCTTGCAGGCAAGATGCTTGATAATTGGCAGTCGTATGTGGACCAATTCATAAAAGTAATTCCTTTTGAATATAAGAAAGTTCTGCATGACGAGAAAATGGAAAAACTACAAAAGAAAATAGCGGAACTCGAAAGAGATTAATCATTCAATTACGAACTTTTAATGTATTACTATAATGGGTAATCCGAAAGCATTTTTAAGTATAAAACGTAAAGAAGCCGGTTATCGTCCAATAAACGACCGAATAAAAGATTTTGGCGAAGTTGAACAAACGCTAAATCCTGAAGACCGGAGATTGCAAGCCTCTCGGTGTATGGAATGTGGCGTGCCGTTTTGTCATTGGAGCTGCCCTACAGGTAGCAAACAACCTGAATGGCAAGACCGACTTTTTAAGAACGATATAAAAGGCGCATATGAGATATTAACTCAAACTAATGAATTTCCTGAATTCACAGGACGTATATGCCCTGCCTTGTGTGAGAAGAGCTGTGTGCTCAATAAGACGCACGAGGCAGTAACAATACGTGAGAATGAAGCTGCAATTGTAGAGCGAGCATTTCTCGAAGGTCTTATTTCTCCTTTTGTTTCCAAAGTACGTCACGACAAAAAGATTGCTATAATAGGCTCAGGTCCTGCCGGATTGGCGTGTGCAAATAGGCTCAATCATGCAGGATATGATGTAACAGTATTTGAGAAAGATGAAGCTGCGGGCGGTCTATTACGATTTGGTATCCCCGATTTCAAATTAAACAAATCGGTAATTGACCGTAGAATAGATTTAATGGAGAAAGAGGGCGTGAAATTTGTCTATAACACCACAGTAGGCAAAGATATTTCCACCGGAGAAATATTAGAAAAATATGATGCCGTATGTGTAGCAATAGGCTCAGGTGTGCCTCGAGATTTAAATGTGGAAGGTCGTGAGCTGAAAGGTATTCATTTTGCCCTTGAATTATTAAAACAGCAGAACCGTGTAGTAGCAGGGAAAGAGTTCGACAACGAATCAAGAATCACTGCAAAGGGAAAGAACGTGCTTGTAATAGGTGGTGGTGATACTGGCAGCGATTGCGTCGGAACCGCCAATAGGCAAGGTGCATTATCTGTTACACAAATTGAAATTATGCCAAAACCACCTGTTGATGAGAATCCTGCTACTCCGTGGCCTTATTGGCCCGTAGTGCTCAAAACTTCAAGTTCACATGAAGAGGGCTGTGAGAGACGATGGCTTCTCGATACGAAAAAATTCATTGGCAATGGGGATAATGTTGCAGCAGTGGAAGTGGAAGAAGTGGAATGGCAGAAAGATGAGAAGACAGGTAAAATGAATCTACTTCACACAGGTAGGATTTCTACTATAAAAGCTGAATTGGTGCTCCTTGCCATGGGATTTACGAATCCGGTATATGACGGACTAATTAAGGAATTAAATGTAGAACTCGATTGCAGAAAAAACGTGAAAGTAGATGGCAATCAATCAACATCGGTCGATAAAGTATTTGCCGCAGGAGATGCATCGACAGGTGCATCGCTTGTGGTGAGATGCATTGCATCGGGGCAAAAGACTGCACAAGAGATTGATAAATATTTGAAAAATAAATAACATTTTAGAGGTCGTGATTTTAATATCTCGACCTCTTTTTTTATCTTTGCAACAATATGGAAGCACTCAAGCATGAATGTGGCATAGCGATGATACGTCTTCGCAAGCCTTTGAAATATTATAAAGAGAAATACGGCTCATGTTTCTATGGGCTTAATAAATTATATCTTCTCATGGAAAAGCAACACAACCGCGGACAAGAAGGCGCAGGCTTGGGTTGCATAAAATTAAATTCAACACCCGGAAATGAATACATATTTCGCGAGAGGGCATTAGGCTCAGGGGCAATACAAGAAATTTTTGCAAATGTAAAAAAAGAAATTGGCAATGAAATAGCATCAAAACATGATGAAGAATTGCCATTTGCCGGTGAAGTTTATATAGGTCACCTGCGATATAGCACTACCGGGAAGTCGGGGATAAGCTATGTGCACCCATTTTTACGTCGAAACAACTGGAAATCGAGAAATATGCTCTTATGTGGCAATTTCAACATGACTAACGTGGAAGAAATATTTGAATCGATAGTTTCGCAAGGTCAACATCCACGTATATATTCCGACACGGTATTGCTTCTTGAACAACTTGGACATGAACTCGACAAGGAGCACCAGAAAATGTATGACAAACTACATGCTAATGGTCTTGACGGCATTAAACTTACTCGAGAAATTGAAGATACTATCGATATTACAAATATACTGAAGCAACCCTCAAAAATATGGGACGGTGGCTTTGTAATTTGCGGAGCAATAGGAAGCGGTGATATGTTTGCTTTGCGTGACTCTCATGGCATTCGTCCGGCTTTCTATTATTACGATGATGAAATAGTAGTTGTGGCATCGGAGCGACCGGTTATACAGACTACCATGAATGTCGGTATAGAGGAAGTAAAAGAATTAGCTCCGGGTTCTGCAATAACGGTGAACCGCGCAGGGAATATTCACATAACTGATGTTCTTGGTGAAGGAAAGAATGAGAAATGCTCATTCGAACGAATATATTTTTCACGCGGGAGTGATGCCGATATTTACACTGAAAGGAAGTCATTAGGAAGAGAATTGGCTCCCGCAATACTTAAATCGGTTAATTATGACCTCGACCACACTGTGGCATCGTTTATTCCTAATACAGCCGAAGTTGCGTATATAGGTATGATTGAAGGTCTTGAGGATTATCAACGTAGCCTTCAGATTAAAGAGATAGAGTCACTGGATCGTACGTCTCCCGACTATTACAACAATCTTGAGAAAATCTTGAAAAGTAGATTGCGCATAGAGAAAATAGCCATAAAAGACATAAAATTGCGGACGTTTATTGCCGAAGGTGATTCACGCAATGACCTTGCAGCGCACGTATATGATGTGACTTATGGAATGATTGAACCGAAGGTAGATAACCTTGTGGTAATAGACGACAGCATAGTGAGAGGTACAACATTGAAGCAATCAATTATTAGGATTCTCGACCGCCTGAAACCTAAAAAAATAGTGATTGTATCGTCTTCGCCCCAAGTACGCTATCCCGACTACTATGGTATAGATATGTCGCGAATGGGAGAATTTGCGGCATTTAGAGCTGCAATGGCGTTACTGAAGGAGCGTGGCATGGCCGACGTAATTGATAGCGTCTACAAGAAGTGCAAAGCGCAACAAAATTTACCGAAAGAAATGGTAGTAAATTATGTAACTGATATTTATGCTCCATTTACCGACGATGAAATATCCAAGAAAATCGCTGAAATGCTTACCCCAAGCGGCACGAATGCTGAAGTGGAAATAATTTATCAATCGATTGAAGGATTGCATAAGGCCATTCCTAATCATCATGGTGATTGGTATTTCTCGGGCAACTACCCCACCCCCGGAGGCAATAAGATGGTAAATCAGGCATTTATCAATTATTATGAAGGCAACCCTAATTTAAGATGTTAAGTTGTGAAAAGGGACTAAACAATGGTATAAAACAATGAAACTAATACACAAAATCTATCAAAAGGCATTAATAGCAATTGTTCTGTTTGCTATAGTGCCATTTAATGCCGACGGAATAAAAATTTCCGTTCTTGCCGATGTGCACGTAACACCGGGCAACGTCAACGAGGGTAAATTGCGTGAAGCTGTAGATGAAATAAACTGCAATGACACTGAAATAGTAATTGTGGCAGGCGATTTAACTAATGAAGGCAGCGATGAGCAGTTAATGAACGTAAAGTCGATTCTTGATTGTGTAAAAAAGCCAATATATGTGATACCGGGGAATCATGAGAACAATTGGAGTCAAAGCGCTTGTAAGACATTTAATGATTTATGGGGTAACGACCGTTTCATTGCTGAGACCGACAGCCTTGTTATAGTTGGTATTAACTGTGGCCCTTATATGAAAATGGGTGATGGACACATAAAGCAAGAAGATTTATCATGGCTTGACGCAACGCTGAAAGAACGCACCACAAGCGGTAAGCGAGTGCTCAGTGTGTGCCACTATCCTATTTTGCCCGACCTTGATAATTGTAATGAATACATTGCAGTGCTTCAGAAGTATCCTGTTGTGACTCACATCTGTGGGCATTATCACACTTTCAAGCACTATAAAGGCGGTGATATAGATGCCCTTATGTGCAGAGCACTTGATATGAAAAACGATAATTTCGGATATTCTATTCTTGAAATTGCAAACGATTCGGTTAAATTATTTGATAAGCATATTGGTGAGAGTCCTGTAATGAAATTTTCTTACGCTGTCGATACCGACATAACACCAATTAAAGAAGTTGAGAATAATGATTTTATCATTCCTGATAATGTCGAGATTACACTTGTACATCGCGATGAAGCCTCTATCTTCACTCGCATAGGAATAGATAACAAGAATGTATATTTCGGGAATTCTTTAGGTTATGCAAAATCAGTGGATAAGACAAATGGGCGTGAGAACTGGAGTTATAAGACAAATTCATCTCTTTTCTCGCGTCCGGCAGTCGGGGAAACGGTTGTTATTCTACCTACGGCAGATAAACGACTTGTGTGGCTCGATAAGGACACGGGGACAGAACTTTACTCAGTGGCAGCCAATGGTCCATACGTTGCCGATGGCATTGTAATAGGAAATACGCTATATCAGGGAGGATATAAAACATTTCAATCATGGGATATAAAACATCATAAATTGAATTGGCAATATGATAGTATATTCAATTACTGTCAAGCAGCACCGGTTGTTTCCGGCAAAGATATAGCTTTCGGAGCTTGGGATACAAATCTTCGATTACTCGACAAAAATAGCGGCAAGCTCAAATGGGCATGGAACAATGGAAAAAAGGCAAATATGCTGGGTCCGGGGAATTGTGTTCCGGTTATGACAATCGATAAAATCATTATCGTTGCGCCGGATAGATATATGACAGCCATCGACCGAAAAAGCGGGAAACAGATATGGCGTAATAATGATTTTAAATATCGCGAGAGTCTTGGAGTATCACGTGATGGGAAAACGGCTTACGCTAAAACCATGGACGGAGAAATTGTTGCCGTAAGCACTGAAGGCACAGATTTCAAATTACTATGGAAAGTAGATGCCGGATTCGGATACGAACATGCGCCGTGTATCGTAGTAGAATCAAAAGGAATTATATTTGCCGGTTCACGACGGGGTTTAATGTCGGCGATTGACGCTAAAACTCATAAATTGCTTTGGCAGTATCGTCTTGGCAACTCGGAATTCAACGGCTGGGAGATAGACAGCAATGGCGATGTTTACACCTCGTTGATTGAAGGTACTATTTGGAAAATTCACATAGAAAAATAACAAGAATCGTGTACGAACCTCTTGCAGAAAGAATGCGACCAAAGTCGCTAAATGATTATATAGGGCAAAAGCACCTTGTGGGTGAAGGTGCCGTGATTCGACGTATGATAGAATCGGGCAATATTTCGTCGTTTATACTCTGGGGACCACCCGGAGTAGGAAAAACTACTTTGGCACGAATCATTGCCGAGCAGACAAAATCATCGTTCTACACGCTATCAGCTGTAACATCGGGCGTAAAGGAAGTGCGTGAAGTGCTTGAACGATGCAAGGCCGATACTACAAGTATGTTCACCAAAGGGCGTCCGATACTATTTATTGATGAAATACACCGATTCAATAAGTCGCAGCAAGATTCACTACTTGGAGCAGTGGAAAACGGAACAATCACTTTGATTGGAGCCACCACCGAAAATCCATCATTTGAAGTTATTAGACCATTGTTGTCGCGGGCTCAAGTATATGTGCTTAAACCTCTTGAAAAAAACGATTTGCTTGAGTTGCTTGAGCGTGCATTGAAATATGATACACTTCTTGGCAAGATGCAGGTTGAAGTTAAGAGTACTGATGCTCTGTTACGCTATTCAGGAGGCGACGCAAGAAAACTGCTGAATATACTCGACTTGATTTATCAATCCACGCCGGCAAATACGAGTCTTGTAATCAGTGATGAAATAGTCACAGAGAGTCTTCAACAGAATCCTATGGCTTTCGACAAAAACGGCGAAATGCACTATGATATAATATCAGCTTTCATAAAATCAATAAGAGGCAGTGACCCCGATGCGGCAATATATTGGTTAGCAAGGTTGATAGCCGGGGGCGAGGACCCGAAATTTATAGCCCGCAGACTAATGATTTCGGCAAGTGAAGATATAGGTCTTGCAAATCCTAATGCACTTCTACTCGCTAATGTTACTTTTGAATGCATTAATAAAATCGGTTGGCCTGAGGGGCGAATACCACTTGCTGAATGTGCTATTTATCTGGCAACATCACCAAAAAGCAATTCAGCTTATATGGCAATAAATAATGCATTACAATTTGTGGAACAAACAGGTAATCTCCCTGTCCCCCTGCATTTGAGAAATGCTCCAACAAAATTGATGGAGCAACTTGGTTACGGTAAAGACTATAAATATGCTCACGATTACCCCGGTCATTTCATTCAGCAGGATTATTTGCCTCAAGAGGCAGGAAATGCTAAATTTTGGATAGCCGCTGATAATCAGCAGGAAGCCAAATTAAGCGAGCGAATGACACGACTATGGGGTGAAAAATTTATAAAAGATAATGAATAAACTGAAAGAATCAATAATTAATCGGCACTCGGTGAGGGCTTATTCCGATAAGCATATTGAAGATGCTAAAGTAGCAGAACTTCAAGATATAATATTAAAATACAATGCAGCAAGCGGATTGAATATGCAACTGATTACTGACGAACCGGAAGCCTTCAATTGCTTTCTTGCTCATTATGGAAAATTTAGAGGTGTAAGGAATTATATCGCTATGGTAGGGCCGAAAGACCAAAAAGAAGCATGTGGATATTATGGTGAAAGAATAGTACTTGCAGCTCAAGCAATGGGTTTAAACACTTGTTGGGTAGGACTATCGTATAAAAAAGTAAAGCAACGCTACACGATTGGCAACGATGAGAAATTACATCTTTTAATCGCAATAGGCTATGGAACATCGCAGGGAGTGTCACATCGGTCGAAAAGCGTTGCAGATGTGACAATATGTAAAGAAGAAATGCCCGATTGGTTCAAAGCAGGCGTGGAGGCTGCACTATTGGCGCCCACTGCTATGAATCAGCAAAAATTTCGGTTTGAACTTATAGGAAATAAAGTAAAAGCGACTACATTTCCGGGATTTTACACAAAAATAGACCTTGGAATTGCAAAATGCCATTTTGAAATTGGAGCAGAGGTGGACAAAAGTATATGGCTATAAACATTATTGACACAAAGGCACTTTTTTGAAGGATTTTTTGAAAAAATAAGGTAGGTTTTAGAGATAAAATTCGGATATGTGCCACAGTATTTGTATATTTGCAAATTATTTTTCAAGATATGGAAAAATCTACAAATATACATGGTACAAGGTTGTTTTACACCGTTGAAGGCGAAGGTCAGCCGGTTATATTGATGCATGGCTGGGGTTGCAATCACACAACATTGAATAGCATTGAGAAGCAGCTTGTGCCTTATTTCAAGGTATATAATGTAGACTTCCCGGGGTTCGGCAATAGTAGCGAACCTGCCGAAGTGTGGGGCATAGAAGAATACACCTCATTAATAGAAGAATTCACAAAAGCTGAAGGAATCAATAACCCCATTATGTTAGGACATTCTTTTGGCGGTAGAGTGGGAATACTTTATTCTTCGCGCAATAAAGTTAGGAAATTAATTCTTGTTGATGCTGCCGGAGTGAAGCCTCGTAGAAGTTTGAAATACTACTGCAAAGTATATAGCTATAAAGCCGTGAAGCATATACTATTATTCCTATTAGGAAAAGAAAAAGGAGAAAACGCTTTAAATCGTTATCGCGCTAAAGTAGGTTCGAGTGATTATTCAGGTGCATCGCCGAGAATGCGAGCAATACTAAGCAAAGTAGTCAATGAGGATTTAAGAAGTGAAATGCCCAAAATAGAGTGCCCTACTCTGCTTATTTGGGGTTCAAACGACACTGCCACACCACTCAATGATGCAAAGATAATGGAACGATTAATTCCCGATGCAGGATTAGTGGCGTTTGAAGGCGTAGGTCATTATAGTTTTTTGGAAAATCCCTACCAATTTTCGGCAGTATTAAAGAGCTTTTTAAGTGAAGAAATTAAAACATCAACAGAAAATCAGTAACTGAATAATGGACATTAAGTTAATTACCGACATATTATTTGCGCTCTCTGCAATCGCACTTATGCTTATTGAAATTAAGTGGGATATGCAAATGATGCAGCAGAACTCATATCGCAACGAACGTTTTACAAAATGGCTGAAGACGAGCAGTGAGTATGCAAGTAGCGGACGACTGATGAATCTTGTTTTGCTTATGCTTGCATTGTCTACATTTATGGATTCATGGATAGTGGAGATTATATTATCTGTGGCAATAATAGCAAAATGCATATCGGCACTAAAGAAAAAATATAAGAAGCCACTCGTATTCACTCGCAGGGTGTTGCGACTATACATTACCGAATCGCTCGCTCTTATAGCCATAACAGTGTTAGTAGGATTTCTACGAAATCAAGTATTTGAAATCGGACTAATTTCATTGTTTGTTTCTACATTCTCATATATGGCAACACTCGCATTCAATAATTTGCTAAAACCCGTAGAACAATTTATCAACGACAAGTATGTAAAAGATGCAAAACGTATTCTTGCACAAATGCCGGATATGAAAATTATTGGTATAACAGGCAGTTATGGCAAAACGAGTACAAAGCATTATCTTTATCGAATATTATCGGAGAAATACTCGGTGTTGATGACTCCGGGTAGCTACAACACACCTATGGGAGTAGTGCGTACTGTGAGAGAAATGCTTCAGCCCTACAATGACGTATTCATTGTGGAAATGGGAGCGAAGAACATTGGAGATATTAAAGAAATATGCGATATCGTTCACCCTCAAATGGGAATCGTAACTGCTGTAGGAGCACAACATCTTGAATCTTTTAAAACGATAGAAAATGTTCAGCGCACAAAATTTGAATTGATTGATGCGTTGCCCTCCGATGGATTTGCAGTGATTAATAATGATTTTGAATACGTTGCCAACAGAAAGGTAGATAACGTGGAGGTAAAGCGTTACACGGTGATGCCCAAAGATGCCGGCGATTATCATGTTGAAGACATTTCATATAGTGCATCGGGGACACAATTCACTATTGTAGGCTGTGATAAGCGCATAGAACTAACTACTCGCCTTGTAGGTGAATGCAATATCTCCAATCTCCTTGCTGCTGTGATTATAGCAATGAAACTTGGGGTGGAAGAACAGAAAATCAAGTATGCTGTAAGCAGAATAGAGCAAGTTGAACATAGACTGAACATTAAGCGAACATCAACAGGAATCACTATAATAGATGATGCATTCAATTCCAACCCTGACGGCTCGAGAATGGCTCTTGATGTGCTTGCAGGTATGACAAATGGCAAACGCATAGTAATAACGCCGGGAATGATTGAATTAGGCTCCAAACAAGAATATTTCAATGAATTATTCGGTGAGCATATAGCATCGGCGTGCGATATTGCAATAATTGTAGGGCAATATAATCGTGAATCGATAGTGAAAGGTATGAACAGAAAAGGAATGGACAAGAGCAAAATACACACAGTAAGCACATTCGCCGAAGCTCAAAAATTAATGCTGAGCCTAGCGAAAGCCGGTGATGCTGTGTTGTATGAAAATGACCTGCCCGACTCTTTTAAATAACAAGAATTAACAGGTAAAAATCAATATATACAAGAAAATGAAGACAAATATCGGAGTATTCTTTGGCGGACGTTCAACGGAACACGAAATTTCAGTAATTTCAGCATCGCAAGCAATGCATGCGATTAACCGCGAGAAATATAATGTGACCCCCATATATATAACAAAGCAAGGTAGATGGTACACAGGAGATGCTCTACTTGATGTAGCTAATTATCGTGATGTACCGGCATTACTTAAAAATGTAGAAGAGGTGTATATGGAGCCGTGCTATGGCGATTACAACTTGTATCGAAAGAAAAAACCAATGTTTGGCTCAAATGTCCTTACGCACCTTGATGTAGTGATTCCCGTGCTTCATGGCTCAAATGGAGAAGATGGTATCTTTGAGGGCGTTCTTGAAACCATAGGAATACCCTACGCCGGTTGCAACACTCTATCGAGTGCAAACGGAATGGATAAAATCACAATGAAAATGATACTACAAGCATGTGATATTCCCGTGGTTGATTATGTGTGGTTCACCGATAAGCAGTGGTTTGCACAGCGTGAGGAATTAATTAATAAGATTGAAACAAAGATAGGATATCCGGTTATTGTAAAGCCGGCAAATCTCGGCTCGAGCGTCGGCATAGGACGTGCCACTAATCGCGAGGAACTGATTGAGCGCATTGACGGTGCTGAAATATATTCAACGAGAATCATAGTTGAAGATATGGTTGAAGAATTGCAAGAAATAAACTGCTCGGTTCTCGGTGATTGCGATGAATATCAGCCTTCGGTTCTTGAAGAGCCGATAAAGAGCGGTGAAATTCTTTCCTATGAAGACAAATACATGGGAGGCACAAAAGGTACGAAAGGTATGCAAGCCTCGCAAAAGCGCATTCCGGCAGAATTGCCCGAAGATGAAACAAAGCGCATTCAGCACCTTGCCTGTGAAACATTCCGTGTGTTATCATGCCATGGCGTAAGCCGAGTTGACGTAATCGTCGACCGTAAGACGCGCAATATCTATGTGAATGAAATAAACACAATACCCGGCTCACTGTCCTTCTATCTATGGGAAGCTACCGGAATTTCCTTTAAGCAATTAATGGACCGTCTTGTTCAGCTTGCACTGAAGCGCAAGCGTGAACAAGGAATGAAAACCGTGAGCTACGACCACAATATTTTCAGCCTTGGCGGTGGAATTAAAGGAGGGAAAACCGGTAAGTTAGGAAAATAGCGAATTTTTATGTAAGTTTGCATAAATAATTAATATTAATATAGCTGATATACATATATGAATAGAAAATTCAACGAATATAACAAGTTTAATCTCTCTGATATAAACAAAGAAGTTCTAAGTAAATGGGACGATGAGAATGTATTTGAAAGGAGCATAAAAGAACGTGATGGAGCACCATCTTTTGTGTTTTTCGAAGGACCTCCATCGGCAAATGGTATGCCCGGTATTCATCATGTAATGGCGCGAACTATAAAAGATATTATATGCCGATTTAAAACAATGAAAGGCTATCAAGTGATGCGCAAAGCCGGCTGGGACACTCACGGACTTCCCGTAGAACTTGGAGTGGAGAAAGCACTTGGTATAACGAAAGAAGATATCGGAGGTAAAATTTCGGTAGATGACTATAATGCAGCATGCCGCAAAGAGGTGATGAAGTACACAAAAGAATGGGAAGACCTGACTCACAAAATGGGTTATTGGGTAGATATGCAAAACCCTTACATCACCTATGAAAACAGCTATATAGAAACACTTTGGTGGCTTCTTAAGCAATTATACAATAAAGGCTTACTCTACAAAGGATATACTATTCAGCCTTATTCACCCGCTGCAGGAACAGGATTAAGCTCACATGAGCTTAACCAACCCGGTTGTTATCGCGATGTGAAAGACACTACAGTGACAGCACAATTCACTGTGGTAGATAATGGCAATAAAATTATTGAAACGATAAAAGAGAAAGCCCGTGAAGGCTTTAAAGACAATATCTGCATTATTGCATGGACCACTACCCCATGGACATTACCATCGAACACCGCATTGTGTGTTGGTCCCAAGATAGAATATGTAGCTATAGAGACATTCAATCCTTACAATGGCACTCCAATGGTATGTATTATGGCAAAAGAGCGAATCAGCGCTTATTTTGCAACTGATGGTGCCACAAAAGAATTTTCGGAATATACCGCAGGTGATAAAGTGGTTCCGTATAGAGTGATTGCCCATTTCACCGGAGCGGAGCTTGTAGGTATAAAGTACAAGCAATTGTTCCCGTGGGTGAAACCCGTGGATAAAATCGATGATAAAATCGTAATCAACGAAAATGGATTTAGAGTAATCCCGGGTGATTACGTTACTACTGAAGATGGTACGGGCATTGTACACATAGCTCCTACTTTCGGAGCCGATGATGCGTTTGTGGCTAAAGCGGCAGGCATTCCATCGTTATTTATGATTAACAAAAAGATGGAAACTCGTCCTATGGTTGACTTCTCGGGCAAATATTGGGAAATGGCTGAACTCGACGAGGATTTTGTATATAATTGCATCGATAAAGAACTATATAAGGAATATGAGGGCGAATATGTGAAAAATGCATATTCACCCAAATATAATATCAATGGGAAATACGATGAAAAGGCTGCATCGAAAGATGAAGACCTCAATGTGGTGATTTGTATGCGAATGAAGCAAGCAGGTACTGCATTCAAAATTGAGAAGCATGTGCACAACTATCCACACTGCTGGCGCACAGATAAACCCATTCTTTATTATCCGCTCGATAGTTGGTTCATTAAATCAACAGCATGCAAAGAACGCATGGTTGAACTCAACAAAACAATAAAGTGGAAACCTGAGCACACAGGAACAGGTCGTTTCGGTAAATGGCTCGAGAATCTTAATGATTGGAACTTAAGTCGTAGTCGCTATTGGGGTACGCCGTTGCCTATTTGGCGTAGTGATGATAAAGAAGAGAAGTGCATAGGAAGCGTTCAAGAGCTTTATAACGAGATTGAGAAATCAGTGGCTGCGGGCTTTATGAAAAGTAACCCCTACAAGGATAAAGGATTTGTGCCGGGTGATTACAGTAAAGAGAATTATGATAAAATCGACTTACATCGTCCTTATGTTGATTATATAATACTTGTATCAGAGAGTGGTAAGCCAATGAAACGAGAGCTTGACCTTATTGATGTGTGGTTTGACTCCGGTTCTATGCCTTACGCACAGGTTCATTACCCATTTGAAAACAAAGAGGCACTCGACAAGCACATTATTTATCCGGCTGATTTCATTGCTGAAGGTGTAGACCAAACCCGTGGCTGGTTTTTCACATTACACGCAATTGCAACTATGGTATTCGATAGTGTAGCATATAAATCAGTTATTTCCAATGGTCTTGTTCTCGACAAAAACGGGAATAAAATGAGTAAACGACTTGGTAATGCTGTTGACCCATTTGGTGCAATTGATAAATATGGAACCGACCCATTACGCTGGTATATGATTTCCAATTCATCACCATGGGAAAACTTAAAGTTCGATACCGATGGTGTAGAGGAAGTGAGCAGAAAATTCTTCGGCACTTTGTATAACACTTACTCATTTTTTGCACTTTATGCCAATGTAGATGGATTTGATAATTCCCGTCCTCAATTACCAATAGCAGAACGCCCGGAAATAGACCGTTGGATTATTTCTTTGCTTAACTCATTGATAATAGAGGTAAATAAGCAACTTGATGATTATGAACCTACGAAGGCTGCACGAGCAATAGCTGAATTTGTAGGCGACAATCTTAGCAATTGGTATGTCCGCTTAAATCGCAAGCGATTCTGGGGAGGCGAAATGAATAACGATAAACTTGCAGCATATCAGACGCTTTACACATGCCTTGAAACCATATCGCTACTGATTGCTCCAATTGCTCCATTCTATGCCGATAAGCTATATCGCGACTTAAAGACTGCCACATGCGACCAACCGACATCGGTTCACCTGGCTCGATTCCCCGAAGCCGACACAAGTGTGATAAACAAGACGCTTGAAGAGCAGATGAAAGTGGCGCAAGACTGCACATCAATGGTACTTGCTCTGCGCCGTAAAGCCAACCTCAAAGTGCGCCAGCCGCTGAGCACAATAATGGTGCCCGTGCTCAACGAAACGCAAAAGGCTGATATCGAAGCTATGAGCGGATTGATTCTTAGCGAAGTGAACGTAAAAGGGCTGAAATTTGTAGGTAATGAAGATGGTGTTCTTGTCAAAAAAGTAAAGCCCGACTTTAAGAAACTCGGACCGAAATATGGCAAAATAATGAAGCAACTTGCAAAATTCATTGCCGAGATGAGCCAAGCAGACATCATTTCATTCGAGAAAAACGGCTCGTTTACTTTCGATATAGATGGGACACTTGCCACAGTATCGACCGATGATGTAGAAATCATATCGGAGGATATTCCCGGCTGGCTTGTAGCAAACGAAGGAAATCTTACCATAGCACTTGATATAACAGTGACCGAGAGCCTGAAGCGTGAAGGAATTGCAAGAGAAATTGTTAATAGAATCCAGAATATCCGCAAGGATAAGGATTTTGATATTACCGACCGCATAAAAGTGGAAATCTCAAGTAATGCAAACTCCGATGCAGCTATTGATGAATATAATGAATACATATCCAAGCAAGTGCTTGCCGATGAATTGAAGATTGCCGATACTTCTAATGCCACCGACAAAATCGAGCTTGATATGGACGATTATAAGCTATTTGTCATTGTGACAAAATCTTAAACTAACCATTAAAACTAAACAATCTTATGAGCGAAAAAACACGTTATTCCGACGAAGAATTGCAAGAATTCAAAGAATTGATTCTTGCAAAACTTGACAAGGCTTACAAAGATTATGAGCTTCTGCGCTCAAATGTGATGAATACCGACGGAAATGATACTTCCGATACATCGCCTACATTCAAAGTACTTGAAGAAGGGGCCAACACACTTGGGAAAGAGGAAGCCGGTCAATTGGCTCAGCGCCAAATGAAATTCATTCAGAAGTTACAAGCGGCGTTGGTCAGAATAGAGAATAAGACATATGGAGTGTGCAGGGCAACAGGCAAACTGATTCCTAAAGAGAGATTAAGAGCTGTGCCACATGCTACGCTTGCTATTGAAGTAAAAAACAACGATAACCGTAAAGATTGAGAATGAAGTTATCAAAAGGATGGCTTGCCACGATAATTATCGTGGCAGTCATATTGATAGACCAAATCATGAAGATTTGGGTAAAGACGAATTTTTTCTATGGCGAAGAATACACCATAACAGATTGGTTTCGTCTCTATTTCATTGAGAACAATGGAATGGCTTTCGGCTTTGAATTTGGCAGTAAGCTGGTTCTTACATGGTTTAGAATAATCGCTGTGGGTTTATTCATATATTATATATATAAAATTAAATCACGCAATGATATAAAAACCGGGTTCTTGGTTTGTATATCCTTGATTACTGCCGGAGCCGCCGGGAATGTCATTGATTGTATTTTCTATGGACTAATATTCAATGCGCCGGCATTCCCGCAAACAGCCACCCTATTTCCTCCAGATGGAGGTTATGGAACTATTTTTAACGGCAGGGTTGTCGATATGCTATATTTTCCTTTGGTAGAATGGGATTGGCCTGAATGGCTGCCATATATAGGAGGCAATCATTTCGTCTTTTTCCAACCGATTTTCAATATAGCTGATGCAGCACTAAGTGTGGGCGTTATTGTTATGATTTTGTTCTATTCCAAGCATTTATCAGGTAATGCTTTAAGAATAAATACAGAAGAGAATACTGATACTGATAATGACTAAAACTCATCGTATCACCAAATGCAAAAATACTATATAGCCATATTATCTCTTTTACTACTGTTGGGTGTGGGAAGCTGTCATTCCAAGCCTGATAAGGTGCTCGATGAAGAGGAAATGGTAGACTTGCTATCGGATATATACAAGAGTGAAGCTATCATTGAAATGAATCAAGCAAAATTCAAAAGTGACTCTATGAAAGCCGTGGTGCGCCAATCAATTTTTGAGAAACATGGAGTCACTCAAGAAGAATTTGATTCATCAATGGTGTGGTATGGTCACAATGTAAGGAACTATATTAAAGTCTATGACGGTATTATTGCCCGGCTGGAAGACGAAGAATATTATTTGAATAATGCTGACAACCCACACAAGAGCAATGCTCGCCGAGTAAAAAAGAAATATCCTTCATCGGGCGATTCGGCTGATATCTGGAATAAAGAACATTCATGGATTCTTCTTCCTCAATATCGAAATAACATAATTCGCTTCAATATCGATGCAAAATCCGACAACAAAAAAGGTGACTGCTATACATTCATATATCGCATGAGGAACATGATAAGTGGCGTGAAAGTATTTATGGCTGTAGATTATTATGACGGTACTACGTCATTTGCTTATCGCACATCACCAATTGAAGGCGAATGCAGGCTAAGTGTTCAGAGCGATTCAACAAAATCTGTCAAAAGGCTATACGGCTATTTGTCGACTAAACCATCAATTAGAGAAGCCGTGTTCATTGATAGCATTATGATGCTTAGAACCCGCCTTGACAGTGCTACATATGTCATATTCAACAACCAGAAGTGGACCGGTCCAAAGCGTTTGAATCCGGAAATGCTAAAGAAAAAAGCAGAAGAGGCAAAACAGCGTAATGAATCGAAACAAGAAGATTCAATAGCTTCCATGCAGAATAATGCGACATCACGACCTCGCCGATTTATCCCAAAACAGGGACTACACAAAAGTAATCACAGCAAAGCCAATGATTAAGAGATACATTGCAAATTATATTATCAGTGATAACACAGAGCACACTAATAGTGTGCTCTGTGTTGATAATAAATCGATTACTATTCACAAATTTGAAAGAGAAACGCCACATACTGAATTTGTTGTTGGTGCAATTGTAATTATTGAAGCCGAATATAAGAGCCTGATAATTGAAATTGTTGAAAATTCCGAGAATTTACAAGAAGCCATTAGTAGAATAGTGTCAATTAACACAAAAAATGGCATTTCAAGCGACAAAGTGATATTACAAGTGTCTTTTTGTCCTAAAAATGTAAGAGAATTACAATATTTGCATTGACATATTTTCTAAATCCGCCTATTTATGCTATCTTTGCAATTAATAACACATAATGTGTGTACTATCAATATGTTATATAAAGTCAAATAGAACATAAATGAAAAATACAAATCACAATAATGCAGTAATCCTTATGCACTGCCCCGACCAGCCGGGAATCATTGCAGTGATTACTGAATTTATCAATACAAATGGAGGTAATATTCTTTACCTTGACCAATATGTTGACCGCATTAATGGGATATTCTATATGCGTGTAGAATGGGATTTGGCTAAATTCATTATTCCCAAAGAAAAGATTAACGACTATTTCAACACGCTATATGCGCAGCGCTACAACATGGTGTATAGGTTATCATTTACAGACCGCCCACAACGCATGGCACTATTCGTATCGAAAATGTCGCATTGCCTTTATGACATTCTTGCACGATACACCGCAGGCGATTGGGAGGTGGAAATTCCTCTTATTATCAGTAATCACCCCGATTTAAAAAGCGTGGGAGAGCAATTTAATATTCCATTTGAGGTAGTACCTGTAACGCGCGACAATAAGACTGAAATGGAAGCATTGGAATTTGAATTGCTCGATAAATATAATATAGATTTCATAGTTCTTGCCCGATATATGCAGGTTCTATCGGAGGATTTCATCAATAGATATCCTAATAGAATTATAAACATTCATCACTCATTCCTCCCAGCTTTTGTCGGCGCAAAGCCTTATCACGCAGCTTACGAACGTGGCGTGAAGCTAATAGGAGCTACAAGCCATTATGTTACTACAGAGCTTGATGCAGGTCCGATAATCGAGCAAGATATTGTTAGAATCACGCACAAGGACACAGTTGCCGATTTAGTTCACAAAGGTCGCGACCTTGAAAAAATAGTCTTATCGCGAGCAGTTGAGAAACATATACAGCGAAAAATACTCGCTTATAAAAACAAAACAATTGTATTCAGTTGAAGGATAGTGTAGAATATCTCTTGATATGGGAATTGTCATTATTAAATATAATGCCGGTAATGTTTTCTCTGTGAAATGTGCGTTACACAGAATTGGAGTTGATGCCGTTATCACCGATGATAAAGAAATCATAATGAATGCCGATAAAGTGATTTTTCCTGGTGTTGGCGAGGCTTCAACAGCTATGGCATATCTCAGGCAGCACAGAATGGACGAAATGATAAAATCACTCACACAACCCGTATTGGGAATATGCATTGGTATGCAGCTCCTTTGCAAGCATTCGCAGGAGGGCAACACTGATTGTTTAGGAATATTCGACACTATGGTAATGAGATTTGACAATAGTAATTCTCCACTTAATAAAATTCCGCACATGGGGTGGAACACTATTGAGGTGATGCCCAATGAACTTGTTGATGCAAGTTTCGATAATAAATTTGTATATTTCGTACATAGTTATTATGCTCCAGTAAATAAATTTACAGTAGCAAAAAGCTCCTATATTAATGAATTCAGTTCCATACTGAAAAAAGATAATTTCTATGCCACACAGTTCCACCCTGAAAAGAGTGGGACAATAGGCGAACAAATACTTAAAAATTTTATTGGCTTATGATAGAAATAATTCCCGCCATAGATTTGATTGAGGGGAAATGCGTGAGACTTACAAGAGGTGACTTCGAACAAGTAAGAGTGTACAATGAGTCGCCTATTGATGTGGCAAAATCTTTTGAAGATGCCGGTTGCCGACACTTACATATCGTTGACCTCGATGGAGCAAAATCGCAACATATAGTAAACTACAAAGTACTTGAAGAAGTTGCTTCAAAAACGGAATTGAAAATTGATTTCGGAGGAGGCTTAAAAAGCGACGATGATGTGAGGATAGCTTTTGAATGTGGAGCTGAAAAAATTACCGGTGGGAGCATTGCCGTAAAAAGTCCAACAACTTTTGAACGTTGGCTTGAAAAATATGGTTCTCGAAGGGTAATTCTTGGTGCAGACACTCGCGATGGCAAAATACTCACCGACGGCTGGCAGAAAGGAAGCAATGAAAGCATTATTCCCTATATTGAAGAATATGTGCAAAAAGGTATTACGCAGATAATCAGCACCGATGTGAAATGCGATGGTACGCTCACCGGTCCGTCAATTGATTTATATAAGTTGATTTTGGATAAATTTCCGCGTCTTTATGTAATAGCAAGCGGTGGAGTAGGTAGAATTGCTGATATTGCTGAACTTGAAAAAGCCGGAGTTCCTGCTGTAATAGTAGGAAAAGCTATATATGAGAATTGCATTACACTAAAAGATTTGGAAAGGATAAATACTACAGGTACATGCTTGCAAAACGAATAATACCCTGTCTCGATGTCAAAGATGGCACAACAGTTAAGGGTGTAAATTTCACAAACCTTAAAGATGCAGGAGACCCTGTTGCTCTCGGAAAAAGATATTGCGATGAGGGTGCTGATGAACTTGTGTTTCTTGATATAACGGCATCGTATGAAAAGCGCAAAACCTTTGCAAATATGGTGATGCGAGTAGCTGAAAACATTAATATTCCATTCACCGTAGGTGGAGGCATTTCAAGTGTAGAAGATGTTGAGAGGTTGCTTGAGGCAGGTGCAGATAAGGTTTCAATCAACTCAGCTGCATTGAAGAATCCAAATTTGATTGATGAGATTGCACGAAATTTCGGCAATCAAGTATGTGTATTGGCAATTGATGCACATTGCTTTGACAATGAATGGATTTGCTACATTAACGGAGGTAGGATTGCCACTCATAGAAAATTATTCGAGTGGGCACGAGAAGGTCAGGAACGTGGCGCAGGTGAAATTTTATTTACAAGTATGGACCACGACGGCGTAAAAAACGGATATGCATGTGAAGCATTGCACGAATTATCGGAATCGCTTGCAATACCCATTATAGCATCAGGCGGTTGCGGTGCAAAAGAGCATTTCCTCAAAGCTTTCAAATATGGCAACGCCGATGCTGCTCTTGCTGCAAGCGTATTTCATTTTAATGAAATAAAAATTAGAGATTTAAAGGAATACCTTAAGGATAATGACGTAAATGTTAGACTATAAAATTAATATATGGAATTACCTGATTTAGACTTTAATAAAATGGGAGGTTTGATACCTGCCATAATTCAAGATAGTAGGACAAAAAAAGTGCTTATGCTGGGTTATATGAACCAAGAGGCATTAGCAAAGACTTTGGAATTAAATAAAGTAACATTTTTCAGTCGGTCCAAGCAACGCCTGTGGACAAAAGGAGAAACAAGCGGTAATTTTTTGAATGTAATATCTATTGACGTTGATTGTGATAAAGACACATTGCTTATTAAAGCTGTGCCTGATGGTCCTGTATGCCACACAGGTGCCGCAACCTGCTTCGGTGATAATAACGAAATAGGGATAGAATTTCTCTCGGAATTGCAAGATTTCATAAACAAAAGGCACGAAGAAATGCCCGAGAACTCCTATACCACTACCCTATTTCAAAGTGGAATTAACCGTATGGCACAGAAAGTGGGAGAAGAAGCAGTGGAAACCGTAATTGAAGCTACCAACGGAACAGATGGAAGAATGATGTATGAGGCATCTGATTTGCTCTATCATCTCATTGTGCTTCTCACTGCAAAAGGACGCCGAATTGAAGAATTGGCTGAAGCTCTTCATCGTCGTCACAATAAACCCAAAGAAAACTATGACAAAAATTGTTGATTATCGCAACGTTCTCATTACAAGGAAAGAACTTGTTGTGCTTAAAAATGTTACATTCAGTCTCGACAAGGGCGAATTTGCATATTTAATAGGTCGTGTAGGTAGCGGAAAGAGCAGCCTGATGAAGACTATGTATGCTGAAGTTCCAATAACCGAAGGCGAAGCAAACGTTATGGAATACTCTCTGAATGCGCTGAAGGCTCGTCATATACCTTATTTGCGCAGAAAAATAGGGATAGTATTTCAAGATTTTCAGTTGCTTGCCGACCGTTCTGCTTACGATAATCTGGAATTCGTACTCAAAGCTACCGGTTGGAAAAACCGAGAGGAAATTTCCGAACGCATCGAAGAGGTGTTGACACGAGTAGGTATGGTAAAAAAATCTTACAAGATGCCACATGAATTGTCGGGGGGAGAACAACAACGAATAGTAATAGCTCGTGCATTGCTTAATAAGCCGACCCTGATTCTTGCAGATGAGCCTACGGGTAATCTCGACCCCGACACAAGTCACCAGATTCTTGCACTACTGCACAATATAGCAAGCAAAGGCACGTCAGTGCTTATGGCTACGCATAACATACAACTTGTAGAAGAATTCCCGGGCAAAATATTTAAATGTGAGAACAAAAAGCTTATTGAATGTTGATTTAAAAAACATTCCGACAGAATGAATATAAAAATTAAGTCAGTTGAATAGTATAATTGCCATTTTTTTGCTAATTTTGCACAATTAACATTTAAATAAGATTATTTACATAGATAACAAAATATAAATTGAGGTCAAATGAAGGTTTTGAAATTTGGAGGGACTTCGGTTGGCTCCGCTGAAAGGATTAAAAATGTTGCAAAACTTGTCTTGGAGCGTGGTAAAAATATAATTGTTTTATCAGCTATGTCGGGCACTACCAATACGCTTGTAGAAATATCTGATTATCTGTATAAGCATAATATCGACGGCGCCAAAGAAACCATCAATTTGCTTGAAAAGAAATATTTTAGAACCATCAGTGAATTATTCGACAATGCCGATGATTGCGAAACTGCAACCACCGAAATTAAAGCATGCTTTAATTATATTCGTTCGTTCACCAAAGATTTATTTACCATTTTCGAAGAAAAAGAGATTCTTGCTCAAGGGGAGTTGATGTCGACTGCTCTTATGAATATCTATATGAAATCTCTCGGGGTAAAATCAGTAATTATCCCGGCTCTCGAATATATGCGAACTGACAAAAACGGAGAGCCCGACACTCAATACATAAAGCAAAAATTATCGGCACTATTAGAAAAGTATGCTGATGCTGAGATATTCATCACCCAAGGGTATATTTGCCGAAACGCATACGGAGAAATTGACAATTTGCAACGCGGTGGAAGTGACTATAGTGCTTCACTAATCGGTGCGGCAATCAATGCTGAAGAAATTGAAATTTGGACTGACATTGATGGAATGCATAACAACGACCCTCGATATGTTGAGGGTACATCGCCTGTTGGCGAACTACATTTTGAGGAAGCTGCAGAACTTGCTTATTTTGGAGCTAAAATCCTCCACCCCACTTGTGTACTACCTGCAAAATTAAATAATATACCGGTTAGATTGCTGAATACAATGTGTCCTGAAGCAAAAGGCACTCTAATTCATAACACAAACGGGAATGGTGAGATTAAAGCAATAGCTGCAAAAGACAATATCATCGCTATAAAAATCAAATCAGGGCGTATGTTGCTTGCATACGGGTTCCTCAGGAAAGTGTTTGAAATATTTGAAACCTACAAGACTCCTATCGATATGATAGCCACTTCGGAAGTCGGAGTCTCGGTTACAATAGATAGTGAGAAGAATCTCGACAACATACTTGATGATTTGAAGAAATTCGGCACAGTGACAGTTGACCGCGATATGGTCATAATATGTGTTGTAGGCGACCTCGAATGGCATAATACCGGAGCTGAGGCACTTGCAATAGAAGCACTAAAAGATGTTCCGGTGAGAATGATTTCCTACGGAGGAAGCAATTATAATGTTTCATTCCTTGTGAAAAAAGAAGACAAGGTGAGAACACTTAATTTGCTTAGCAAACACATATTTGGCGCAAAGGAATAATTTATTAAAGTAAAATAGATTGTGTTAGGTAAAATTTAGAATATGATATTTCCATTAGATAAGTTCAAAACATTAGAAACTCCTTTCTATTATTATGATTTAAATGTTCTTAAGAATACTCTTGAGGAAATTAAATCAAATGTAAGTGGAGTGCCATTTAAAGTACATTATGCAATTAAAGCAAATGCCAACGACCGAATCTTGTCAATAATACGAGAATCAGGTCTTGGTGTAGATTGCGTGAGCGGAGGAGAACTTAATGCCGCAATAAAAGCAGGTTTTGATGGTAGTAAAATTGCCTTTGCGGGTGTAGGAAAAACCGACAAAGAGATATCTGCCGGAATTGATAATGACATTTTTTGCTTTAATGTGGAATCATTGCCTGAAATGCAAGTTATCAATGAGATAGCAAGTAATAAAGGGAAAACCGCCAATGTGGCAATAAGAATAAACCCAAACATCGATGCCCACACTCATAAATACATTACTACAGGATTAAACGAGAACAAATTCGGCATCAACCTCCCGCAACTCGATGACATCGTAAAAGCGACGTTAGCAATGCCAAACGTAAAATTATGCGGTTTTCATTTCCACATCGGCTCTCAGATACTTGAAAAAGAGCCTTTTATTATGCTCTGTGAGAAAATTAATGAACTTCAGGATAAATATGAAAAACAAGGCATTGAAATAAAAATAATCAATGTGGGTGGTGGACTTGGAATTGATTATAACAACCCTGATAGTGCATTAATCCCCGACTTCAAAGGCTATTTTGATATTTTCAAGCAAAATCTCAAATTGCGCCATGGTCAGGAGTTGCACTTTGAATTAGGGCGTTCGGTAGTTGCACAATGCGGTTCTCTCATCACTCGTGTGACATACGTGAAAAGTGGAACAGCGAAGAAATTTATTATTGTAGATGCCGGAATGAGCGACTTGATACGTCCGGCACTATATCAAGCACATCATAAAATTGAAAACATCACATCGGCGGCAACCGACGTTGATGTATATGATGTAGTCGGACCGATATGCGAATCGAGCGATTGCTTTGGTACCGACGAGACTCTTGCCCTTACAAAACGCGGAGATATGATAGCATTGCGTTCTGCCGGGGCATATGGCGAGATTATGGCATCACACTATAATTGCCGGGAATTCCCTCAATCGGTATATTCAGATTGATATTTTAATACAGTTGAGAAATTAAATAATAAATATTATGGCAGAGAATATAGAAAATAGTCCTAATGATAAGAAGGGATTGAATTTTGTTCAACAAATCATTGCCGATGATTTGAAAGCTGGAAAGAATGGAGGCCGATTGAACACTCGTTTCCCTCCCGAGCCAAATGGTTATCTTCATATTGGTCACGCAAAGGCTATTTGTATGGATTTTGGCGCAGCTGAAATGTTCGGCGGGACATGTAATCTGCGATTTGATGATACAAATCCTACTAAAGAAGATGTGGAATATGTGGAATCAATCAAAGAGGATATTAAATGGTTGGGATTTGATTGGGGGAATCGTGAATATTACGCTTCCGATTATTTTCCAAAGCTCTACGACCTTGCCATACGCATGATTAAAGAGGGAAAGGCCTATGTAGACGACCAATCATCGGAAGAGATAGCAGCGCAAAAAGGTACCCCCACTACACCCGGGACCAACAGTCCCTATCGTAACCGCACGGTAGAAGAGAACCTCGATTTGTTTGAGCGAATGAATAAAGGAGAATTCGATGAAGGAAGTCGCGTATTGAGGGCAAAAATAGATATGACATCATCGAATATGCACTTCCGTGACCCTATTATGTATAGGATAATTAAAACGCCTCATCACCGCACGGGAACAACGTGGAAGGTTTATCCTATGTATGATTTTGCACATGGGCAAAGCGACTATTTCGAAGGAGTAACGCACTCTATCTGTACACTTGAATTTGTGCCACACCGCCCGCTCTATGAATATTTCGTAAAAGAGCTTGCAGACGAAAGCTATTGTCCTCGCCAAATTGAATTCAATAGATTGAATCTTACTTACACCGTTATGAGTAAGCGCAAACTATTGCAATTAGTGAAAGAAGGGCTTGTGGCCGGTTGGGACGACCCGCGAATGCCAACTATCTGCGGATTGCGTCGCAGAGGATACACTCCCGAGTCGATAAAGTCATTTATTAAAGCAATTGGTTATACCACTTACGAGGCTCTCAACGATATTTCCCTCCTTGAGCATAGCATTCGTGAAGACCTGAATAAGCGTGCCAACCGTGTAAGTGCGGTAATCAATCCGGTGAAAGTCATTATAACTAATTACCCCGAGGGTAAGTGTGAGATGATGACCATAGAGAATAATCCCGAAGATGCTGAGGCAGGCACACATGAGATGCCTTTCAGTCGTGAAATTTTTATTGAACGTGAGGATTTTATGGAGAATCCGTCGAAGAAATATTTCCGACTTGCTCCCGACAAAGAAGTGCGCTTAAAGGCAGCATATATAATTAAATGCACCGGTGTTAAAAAAGATTCAAATGGAGAAATAGAAGAAATCTATTGCGAATATGACCCTGAATCGAAAAGCGGAATGCCCGGAAGTGAACGAAAAGTAAAAGGAACATTACATTGGGTTTCAGCAGCTCATTGCAAAGAAGCTGAAGTGCGCCTCTATGACCGTCTATTTATGGTGGAAAATCCGGCTGAAGAGAAAGAAAAGGATTTTAGAGAATTACTTAATCCCGATTCTTTAAAAGTGCTGAGCAATATAAAAATAGAGCCATATCTTGCACAAACAGCTAAAGCCGGCGACCACTACCAGTTCCAACGCATTGGATATTTCACAGTTGACCCCGACTCCGATGAAAATAAGTTAGTATTTAACCGCACAATATCACTAAAGGATAGTTGGGCGAAAGTTAAAGACAAATAACTCATTTTTGCAGAATATTTTTTTAGAACTCATTGACCAATATGTCGGAATTTCTGACCTATTGGTCATATTTTTTATAGATTGAAGAACTTTTCTATTGCAATTCAGTGTTTAATAATTATATTTGTTGCAAAAATACAATTACATATTTACATCTGTTATAGTGTTACGCTTATTAAATAAATATGGTTATCTGTTATTGTATTCATTAATTATGTTTACAATACTCTCTTGTAATAGTGACAAGCAGATTGTATATCCTGAAATAGGGATTAACTTCTCCCTTAATGAAATTAATGAAGTTATTATCAGTGATTTCACATCACCGGAGGATTACGCTATGTGCCACACACCATTTGGGCTACCCACGGCAACATATAGCGCGAAACTAAATAGCTTAATTAAATATCCTACAACTGACAGATTAACACTATCATTGATTCATCGTTGCTCGGAATATCAAACCTATTTTTCAAATTGCCACTTATTTAAATCTACACTATATCGGGATTCTATTGACTATTATATATATGCCTTAAGACGAATAATAATTTAACCAATTTATTAAATCCTAATAGCTACTGAAACCAATTGAAAATTAATTATATTTATATTATTATGAAAACACGAGAGTGATTAGAGATACTTAAAATAAATCAGGCTGTATCACACATTGAACGATACAGCCTGATTAATCCTTATTCGATTCTAAACGAACTTTTTACTCAGCAGCGGGAGCTTCAGCATCAGTGGCAGGAGCTTCCTCAGCAGCTGCTTGTGCAGCAGCTTCAGCAGCAGCCTTAGCGATAGCAGCCTTCTTCTCAGCTACTTGCTCAGCCTTTGCATTCTTCTTTGCAGTTTCCTCCTCTAAGCGAGCCTTTGCAGCAGATTGCTTAGCCGAACGCATTTGGTCCTTGAATGCACTTAACTTAAGTTCTTTTTCGTTTTTCCAAGCATCGAAACGCTTTTGAGCTTCAGCCTCAGTGAATGCTCCTTTCTTGACACCACCCTGCAAGTGCTTCATAAGCATCACTCCTTCGCGAGAAAGAATGTTGCGAACAGTGTCGGTAGGAATTGCTCCATTGTTCACCCAGTACAAAGCTCTTTCAAAATTTAAACTTATTGTAGCAGGATTAGTATTAGGGTTATAAGAACCAATCCTTTCAATAAATTTACCATCTCGTGGTGCCCTGCTATCAGCGATGACAATAGGATAAAACGCATAGTTCTTGCGACCATGACGTTGTAATCTAATTTTTGTTGCCATTAATAAAATGTTTAAATTTGTTTTTAATAAAAATAATGGGGAAATTTATTCCCCATTTAGTTGTCCAGGAAGGACTCGAACCCTCACAGGCGGAACCAGAATCCGAAGTGCTACCATTACACCACTGGACAAATTCAAATTCGATGCAAAGGTACTGCTTTTTTTTGAATCTGCAATAGTTTTGCCCGATTTTTATCAATAAATTTTTGTGTTTTTTTATTTACAAAATCTACACAGCTAATTGATAGCAAAATATGTTCAAAATAATTATTGATATTTTTCCACTAAGCCTGAGTGAATAACGTCATAACACTCCGCAATCACATTTTCCATATTATGCCCCTCTTCCGATGGCAATATTGGTCGATGGATAGTAAGCACGATTTCTGTTGCCGGCTTAATGATATATGTGAATCGTGGCATTGTATCAAATGAACCGTTAATTGTAATAGGAACAATAGGTAAATTAAAATCAAGAGCCAATTTGAAGGCACCTCTCTTGAAATTCCGCATTTTTCCGTCCCATGAGCGTGCACCTTCAGGAAAGACTACAAGTGACATTCCATTTCGCAACGTCTTATTTGCGTGCTCCATAGTCTTTTTTACTGCCGACGATGATGAACGGTCAACCATAATATGCCCTGCACATCGACATGCAAGTCCTACAAACGGTACTTTTTCCAAACTTTTCTTCATCATCCACTTAAAATTATGATTCAAGAAGCCATAAATAGAGAATATATCGTAAGCCCCTTGATGATTGGCTACAAATACATAAGATGTTTTTTTGTCAATCAACTCTCTATTTTCAACCTTTACCTTTATAAAGAATAATTTGCACCAACATTTTGCCCAAAAATGAGGAGGATAATATCCCCACCATTTGCCCCCGAAGAGCACACTGCCTACACTCGTAAGGATAGCTACTATAATTGTAATAACAATAAGTATCGGCATTGCAATCAGCCATTGATAAGCCATTGAAAGGTATTTCATTTGAACTATAAGTTTTAATTTGAACAATTACTTTGCAAAAATAATAATCACAACAAAAAAAAGCAACATCAAGCCTCTATTTTGATGTTGCTTCTCAGAAAATAATCCTTATTATTCAGTTTTATTTAGCTTTTGCTTCCACCTCGGGAGCAATCAACTTATACCCTTTTCCATGAATGTTGATAATCTCAATAGAAGGGTCATCTTTCAAGTGCTTGCGCAGCTTGGTGATGTACACGTCCATGCTTCGAGCATTAAAGTAGTTATCATCAATCCAAATTGTCTTCAAGGCAAAATTACGCTCGAGAATTTCATTGACATGAGCACAAAGCAAACTGAGCAGTTCTGACTCCTTTGTGGTAAGTTTGGTTACCTTATCATCGACCATAAGCACTTGCTTCTGTGTATCGAATGTAAATTTACCAATCTTATACATAGTAATTTCTTTACCTTTTTTACCCTTTACACGGCGCAAAATAGCTTCAATACGGAATACGAGTTCCTCCATGCTGAATGGCTTGGTGATATAATCATCGGCACCAATTTTAAAGCCTTCAAGTATATCCTCTTTAAGCGACTTAGCTGTCAAAAATATAATGGGTACTTCGCTGTTTACCGTACGAATTTCTTGAGCTAATGCGAAACCATCTTTCTTTGGCATCATCACATCAAGAACACACAAATCATATTTTCCTTTTAGAAATGCTTTGTATCCGCTTTCTCCATCGGCAAGTAAATCGGCATTAAAACCTTTAGCTTGAAGATATTCCCTTAACAACATGCCAAGATTTTCATCGTCCTCGCATAATAGAATACGCAATCTTTCTTCCATAATTCTTAATTTTATTTTATTAAAGGTAATGTAATTATAAAGTCAGAACCAACATTCACCTCACTCTCCACCCGGATTTCTCCCTTAAGCTCGGTTATCATCTTGTGAACGTAAGCGAGCCCAAGTCCAAAGCCTTTGACATCGTGTCTGTTCCCGGTAGATACTCGGTAGAATTTCTCAAATATTTTTTTCAAGTCTTCTTTCTTGATACCAATTCCATTGTCACTTATGGTTATTTCAAGTTTTTCGTCTTGAATATTTCTCGTTGAAATTTTCAACTCAAGTGGCACATCATCTTTACGATATTTAAGCGCATTGTCAAGTAGATTAAAAATTACATTGGTAAAATGCATCTCATCGACATTGACTATTGAGTCTTCTGCGTCAAGTTGTGTATCAATTCTGCCTCCG
Source organism: uncultured Prevotellaceae bacterium (assembly GCA_945921235.1). Lineage (GTDB taxonomy): Bacteria > Bacteroidota > Bacteroidia > Bacteroidales > Muribaculaceae > CALZFJ01. The sequence continues at coordinate 51,747 of CAMEKH010000001.1, forward strand.
AATTTTTCTACTTTAATCTTATAAGTGTGAACAACATTCGATATCACATTTGCGGCATCAACCTCTTGCAATTTCAATGTAGCTTTCTGGCGGTCAAACATTGACATCTGCAATACTTTTTCCACTTGAAAACGCAACCGCTTGGTTTCATCATTTATTACAGTAGAAATGTGCTGAAGCATAGTAGGACTTTTGCGCACGGTGTCATCATTGAGCATTTGAGCTGCAAGTGATATTGTAGAAATCGGAGTCTTGAATTCATGAGTCATATTATTGATGAAATCATTCTTCATTTCCGATAGTTTCTTCTGCCTGAATGCTAATATTATAGTGTAAATAAAAATAAATAATAAGATAAATGATAACACAAAAGATGGTATCATGAATTTTATTGAAGAAAATATGTAATCACCTTTTGTAGGGAACATAACTTTCAAATAGTTCATCTTATTTATCGGGTCATTAGGGAAGACGACTTGTGAATACACATCGGAACTATTTGGCTCGGCTATAAACCCTGCCGATTTATATACAACATCTCCTTTGCGACTTACCATAGCAAACTCAAATGGCAACGAAAGTCCATTGTTGTCAAGCTCAGATTTCAAGTAGCTTCTCACCACACTTGAATCGGCTCGTTCTTCTATCGGGCGGTTACTCGATTTGCTGAGGATATTAAGAATAACTTCATTGAGCAGCCCCTTTTGATACAGATATTGACCTTTCAATATCTCTTGCATGCTCTTATACCTATCGCGGAAATTATTCTTCTTGTTATCATCTCCTTCAACTTTTATAGTGCTCCAATTGCCCTTAATCTTGTAACTTGAGCTTCCATCGGCCGACGGGACAGAATATTCAAAACTCTTCTTTGTCTGACCATTTGGTAAATCGGAATAAAATGTCGATTCAACATCGGCAATATCTTCTTCAAGAAAATATTTTGTTTCATCTTGTTCAAGTGTTGTCGAAACTCCATATAGGCTACGCTTTACGACCTCGGAGAATTGCTCGTTGCGCATTCTCACCATATTCTCCATATACATGATTTGCACATATATAAGTCCTATAAATGCGCAAGCCATTACTATTGTCAGAAGCCATATTGTAGATTTCTTCATAATTACTATTCAATATTATTCAATGTTTTTTAATAAGCATTCACTTCTTGTTTAACAACATCGTTTCTCCTAAGATTGTTCAAACTATTTCTGATATGCCCATTATTTAATTAACATTACGGCACAAAATTAACAAATTAATGTGAAATTCCAAACTATTTCCTATATTTTTTTGCAAAAGGACTAATAATTTCAACATTGATTGCTTCAATCATCTCATGATATGTTGTATTAATAATTCAAGTAAGAACTATTATTTAAATTAACGAATACGCTATCAACAATATATGAAAAAAGCAGTAATTTTGCAGAGTGAAATATATGAACAAAGAATATGGTAACTCCATTAGCACACAATATACAATGAAACCTTTGAGTAGAAATGCGATTATCGGTTATCCTGCCGGAATCATAACGGGAATAACTTATGGATTGAATCCCCTATTTGCTGTTCCACTTATTAATCAAGGTGTTTCTATCGATTCAATTCTGTTTTTTCGATATGGATTAGCTGTATTAATACTCGGTGGATTTATGGTTATTAGCCGACAAAGTTTCAGCCTATCATGGCGACAGTTCCGCATCTTGCTGTTACTTGGAATTCTATATACATCAAGTAGCTTGTTACTTTTTGAATCCTATAATTACATCGCTTCCGGTTTAGCTACGACAATTGTATTTCTCTATCCTGTAATTGTTGCATTAATAATGGTGTTTCTAAAGGTTATACCATCGTGGAAGGTTTGGATTTCAATATTTGCCACATTCATAGGCGTCATTGCTATGACTCATAGCGATTCAACTACGGCAATAAATCCCACAGGCATTGTTTTATCGCTCGGCTCGGCTACTGCATATAGTATTTTCATCGTAATTATAAATAAGAACAAAGCCATTGCCTCCATTCCCAACTCTCTGCTCACATTTTATGCACTATTTGTCGGGGCTTTAATATTCATTACAAGAATCTTATGGACAGGAACCGATATCACTTCAGGAATCGATAATTATTTTTCGTGGATAAATCTCATTGGTCTTGCCCTACTCCCTACCATAGTGTCAACAGCAACCTTAGCTGTAGCAACACGAAATATTGGGGCTACTAAAGCATCGGTTCTCGGCGTTTTTGAGCCAATTACGGCTATACTTATCGGCACGCTTGTATTCAATGAGCCGCTTACAACTGGCATAATAGTAGGAATAATAATCTCTATTGCTGCCATAACATTTATGATACAAACCACAAAGCGATAATTGCTTTTACTTTATTAATTTCGGAACCTAGCACAAGTTATAGCGACTAAAACTGTGTAATTAATATTAATTGCAATTAATGGAAAAAGAGACTATGCTAAAATCGGCATAGTCTCTTTTTTATGTGATTTATAAATAAGTGTTGTTATTTAACCTCCACACCCATTGCATTGAATTTCTTGTCGTCGACGATAATGTAGAATTGTCCGTTCTCAATCACCTTGCGAGGCTTTACCTCTTTGGCAACCTTGATATCCTCAACCGATGAACCTTTCTGAGCTACGACTTTGATATTGTCGAAGATTACGCGGTTAACCTTATTGTTTGTATCGTGAGGAGCATCAGTAGCTATAGGCATATCGGTCGTCGCATAGGCAGTTGTCTTAATATTGGGAATAACCGACATAAACGCTACCTGAGTTTCGGCAGTAGCACCCTTGATAATAAGTTGCTGTTTTGTTCCGGCAAATCCCCATGCCTCAAGTGTATCCTTAGTGATAAAGCAATCAGTAGGAATCTCAAGGCAAGCAGCCTCAACGCTAAGAGGATTCTTTTCTGCATCGATATAAGCTATTTTACCCATCTTCTTTGCGCCTTCTATTTTACCTGCACCAAGAACTGCCACGGCATACCACTGATAGTCATGAGTTTCTCCACTTACATATGTATCACCCTCATATACCGGTCTAGAGGAGTAGCCAATTGCCTGCCATGAAAGAGTGACATCAGTAGGTTCCATTCCTTCAAGAGCCGTAAACTTAGGCGAAACGAGGTCTCCACCATAATTCGTCTTGGAAATGCGGACAAATCCCTGACAAGAATAGAGGTAGGTGGTGTGTGAGCTCCAACCATTGAGGTCATCTGCATAACCAGCATTAACAAGGGTATTATAATTTGGCTGGTATTCCACACCTTCCTTATCTTTACCGGTCCACGGATTCTTGCCATACTTGTGGATACCGGCGTCGGTTACTGCTTCGAGTTTGTCGAAATTTTCCTCAAGGACTACAAGGTCTTCAGCCTGAGCAGTAATAAGAGAACCCGAAATAATGACGGCTGACAATAAGAATTTAATGTAATTTTTTTTCATAAGAATTGTGTTATTTTGTTTATAAATGAAATGTTCTTTTTACTACCACAAAGGTAATTATATTTTTGTTAAAACGATAAGAAAAATGACATTTTTTCAAAAAAATATTTTAATATAAATAATCGATGAAAATACCGATAAATTCAGGATATTTTGCATCAATACAAGTTAATAGTGCCTATCGAGCTATTTTGCGAAAAAGTATGAATAAAGTTTGGGGAATCCCGACTGCAAATCAGCATTCCCCAAGCTTTAAACTATAATGAATTCATAAAGATAATCAATCCTCCTCAGCATTAGCCTCTTCATAAGCCTTGAGCAGTTTCTCCTGAACATCGCCGGGAACAAGCTCATAAGATGCAAAACGCATTGTAAATGACGAACGTCCGCCCGTGATTGAGCTTAGTGCAGTAGAATAAGATGACATTTCTTTCAAAGGAACTTTTGCTGTAATCTTTTCAAATCCTTTCTCACTATCCATTCCCATTATTATTGCACGACGCGATTGCAAGTCACTCATCACATCACCCATCTTATCGCTCGGAACAAGGACTTCCACATCATAAACAGGCTCAAGAATCTTAGGATTTGCAGCCTTAAATGCAGTGCTGAAGGCATGACGACCTGCAAGACGGAAAGAAATTTCATTGGAATCAACCGGATGCATCTTTCCATCGTAGATGCAAACTTGAACGTCGCGAGCGTATGAACCCGTCAGCGGTCCTTGCTCCATACGGTCCATAATACCTTTCACAATAGCAGGAATAAAACGCGCATCAATCGCTCCTCCTACAATGCAATTATGAACAACAAGTTTACCGCCCCATTCCAATGGGATTATTTGAGTATCCTTAACGTTCATCTTGAATTCCTGACCGCCGAAACGATATACCTCCGGTTTTGGCATATCATCAACATACGGTTCAATAATAAGATGCACTTCACCGAACTGACCGGCACCACCCGATTGCTTTTTATGGCGATAGTCGGCACGCGCAGCCTTGGTGATTGTTTCACGGTAAGGAATTCTCGGTTCAAGGAAGTTTACATTAAGTTTTTCATTATTCTCAATGCGCCATTTCAGTGTTCTCAAGTGGAATTCACCTTGTCCCTTTACAATAGTTTGCTTCAATTCTTTAGATTGCTCAATTACCCATGTCGGGTCTTCGCCATGCATTCGAGTAAGAATTTCGCTCAATTTCTCTGCATCAGGCTCATTTTGAGGCTTAATAGCTCTGGAATATTTTGGCTCCGGATATTTGATAAAATCAAATACATATTCACAGCCCTTATCATTCAATGTGTTTCCGGTCTTTACATCCTTCATTTTCACAGTAGCACCAATATCCCCTGCCATCAGCTTGTCTACAGGCGTCTTTATCTGTCCGCATACGCAATAAATCTGAGCAAGGCGCTCACGGTTGCCTTTATTCATATTTGTAAGGTCAGCTCCGGCATTGAGCGTACCCGACATTACCTTGAAATAGGACACCTCACCAATATGAGGTTCGACAGTAGTCTTAAATACCATCAAGCTCAAGGGACCATTGGCATCGGGTTTAACCTCCTCGCCTTCTGTGGTAGTAGGAGCAGGCATTTCATTGATAAATGGCACAACATTACCTAAGAATTCCATCATGCGGCGCACACCCATATCTTTTAGTGCGCTTACACAGAACACCGGATAGATACTACGGTCGATGAGTCCCTTGCGGATTCCTTCACGCATTTCATCTTCGGTGAGTGAACCTTGCTCAAAGAATTTATCCATTAAAGTTTCATCATTCTCAGCAGCTGCCTCCACAAGAGCTTGATTAAGTTCTTTAGCCTTATCCATCAATTCGGCAGGAATTTCTGAAATTGTAGGCACGCCACCATCAGGTCCCCATGTATAGAGTTTCATAAGAAGCACATCGACCATTGAGTTAAAGCCTGCGCCACAATTTACAGGGAATTGAATAGGCACTACTCTCGGGCCAAAAATATCCTTCATCTGAGTGATTACATTATCGTAATCAGCTTTTTCTCCATCAAGTTGATTAATTGCAAATATTACAGGTTTCTCAAGCTTTTCGGTAGTTCTGAAAATATTTTGAGTGCCTACTTCCACACCATACTGACCATCAACAAGAATTACCCCAGTATCAGTAACATTTAATGCAGTGATTGCATTGCCCACAAAGTCATCAGCCCCCGGACAATCTATTACATTTAATTTCTTATTCAAGAATTCTGCATAAAACACAGTAGAAAACACAGAATAGCCATATTCCTTTTCCACAGGGAAATAATCGCACACGGTGTTTCCTGCCTCTATAGTGCCACGACGTTTTATAACTCCACACTCGTAAAGCATCGCTTCAGCAAGTGTGGTTTTACCTGAACCCTTACTTCCCAAGAGGGAGATGTTTTTGATTTCTTTTGTTTCGTAAACCTTCATGTTATTAGTTTTTTGAATTTAAAATCATTGTTTACGCCTCACGAATCAAACTATCGTTTACAAATTGTTCATTTCGCAAAAGCGGACGCAAATTATAAATTATTTCGCAAAAACAGCGCAATATTTATATGTTACACAACATATTTTTAATTTTTTGTCACTTTTCAATGATATTTTTCGACATTATTCTCATTTCACTCTCCACCGACTTTGAAATTACTTTGAAAATAATCCAACTTGATAATTCTATTTTATTATGATTATATACTGTATAGTGAGTGATTTTCTGTACCTTTGCACAGATATATTATAGAACTCAAGCATTACAATGGCAAGCATACTTCAAATCGAATCTTTGACTAAGTCATTCGGCGACCGCATACTCTTCAATGAGATTTCATTCGGAATTGCTCAAGGCGAAAAAATTGGAATCATAGCAAAAAATGGAACAGGTAAAAGCACTTTGCTCAAAATTATTACGGGTGAAGAAGACTATGATAGCGGAAAAATAACATCGCGAAATGGATTAAAAACCGGTTATCTCGAACAAGTACCGCACCTCGATGAAAACTTAAATGTGATTGACGTGTGCATAAGTGGTGATGATGCAATCTCGGCAGCTATTCGCCGTTATGAATCAGCTCTTCTATCAGCAGATAGTATATCTATAGCCGAATCAATCAGTGAAATGGACACCATATCCGGCTGGGACTATGAAATGAGGTTCAAAAAGATTCTTTCCGAGTTGAAAATATATGACTTAACCCAAAGAATCAGTCAGTTATCAGGCGGACAAGTCAAGCGAATAGCTCTTGCCAAGATACTCATCAACAGCCCGGAGTTACTTATCCTCGACGAGCCTACCAACCACCTCGACATTGAAATGATTGAATGGCTTGAAGACTACTTGTCGAAAAGCAAAATTTCGTTGCTGCTCGTAACACACGATAGATATTTCCTCGACAATGTGTGTAACAAGATTATTGAAATAGACAACACACATATTTATGAATACGCCGGTAACTATAATTATTACCTCGCAAAGCGACAGGAACGGGCGGAAATAATGAATGCTGAAGTTGAAAAAGCGCGTAATTTATATAAACGCGAACTTGAATGGATACGCCGGCAACCACAAGCGAGAGGTTCTAAAGCCCGATACCGCATAGATGCTTTCTATGAATTAGAGAAAAAAGCTAAAGAACGCCACGTGGAGAAAGATATTTCGCTTAATGTGAAATCGGGATACATAGGCTCAAAAATTTTTGAAGCTCACGGCATTTCAAAGTCCTATGGCGATAAATTAATCGTAAAAGACTTTAATTATATTTTTGCACGTTATGACAAAGTGGGCATTGTGGGAAATAATGGCGTGGGCAAAACCACATTCATAAAGATGCTTCTTGGCGAGACCGAGCCCGACAGCGGCTATTTTGAAATTGGCGAAACGGTTAAATTCGGTTATTATAGTCAGCAAGGTATTACTTTTGATGAAAACAAAAAAGTAATTGATGCTGTGAAAGATATTGCCGAGCATATTACTCTCGATGAAAAGCACAGCTACTCAGCATCGCAATTCTTGCAACTATTCCTATTCTCCCCTACCGACCAGCAAAAATTCATCTATAAATTGAGTGGAGGAGAAAAGCGTAGGCTATATCTTGCCATAGTGCTAATGCGAAAACCTAATTTCCTGATTCTTGATGAACCGACCAACGACCTCGATATACGCACTCTTGAAGTTCTTGAAGAATATCTTGAGCAGTTCAAGGGGTGCGTCATTTTGGTGTCTCACGACCGATTCTTTATGGATAGGATTGTTGACCACATTTTCGCATTCACAGGCAATGGAATCATCAAGGATTTTCCCGGAGGATACTCTGATTACAGATTGTGGAAAAAAGAAAAGGAAAAAGAAGAGCAAGCATTACTACGCGAACAGAGTGCAAGCACTAAAGCCAAAAACGAAAAAGAGCGTAGAAACAACCGCGAAATGCAAAGGCAACAAAAACTCACTTTTGCCGAAAAACGAGAACTTGAGAATATCACAAAAGAACTTGATGAACTAAACGCTGAGAAAGAGTCGCTTGAAATTATTTTCAATAGCGGTGAGACTATAAACGATATAGCAGAAAAAGCTGCACGATATAACGAACTTAAAGAATTAATTGATGAAAAAGAATTGCGTTGGCTTGAATTAAGCGAAAAAGAATAATAGCAGTCTATTTCTATTTTATTCTTTATTTTTGATTAAGCGACAAGCAGATTCCGTGGGCTACAGGGTGACAAGTAACTGACAATAAAAAACATAGATTTTTATTTGTTGCTCTGCACTCCTTGCATTATCTTTGCATACAAATTTCTAATATCAAAATTATTAATATAAACTTCAATAACTTATGAAACATTTATTTCTTTCAGCCATTGCGGTGACATTGGGCCTTTCTGCCTATTCAGCCAACAATGTAAAAGCCGAACCTACTAACGATGATGTCATTCTCCACGCTTGGTGCTGGTCATTCAACACCATAAAGGAGAATATGAAAGACATAGCCAATGCCGGATATAAGTATGTTCAGACTTCTCCGGCTCAAGAATGCGTAACCCAAACCAAAGGTGACAAAGGTGGAGGAAATCAAATATTCGGGCATGGCAGATGGTATTATCACTATCAACCTACCGATTGGAAAATCGGTAACTATCAACTCGGGACGCGCGATGATTTCAAAGAAATGTGCAATGAAGCCGACAAATATGGAGTGAAAGTAATTGTCGACGTCTTACCTAACCACACTGCTATTGATGATACTCGCGTGAGCGATGCTCTCGATGCGGCAGTTGGTGGTCATGAAAATCTCTACCATGCCAATGGCTTTAACGAAATTAAAGATTACAATGACCGCTTTCAATGCACAACAGGACAAATGGGTGGACTTCCCGACGTAAATACAGAGAATCCGGATTTCCAATATTACTATATGACATACGTAAACGACCTACTTGCTTGTGGCGCTCGCGGATTTCGTTATGACACGGCAAAACACATTGGGTTGCCAAGTGACCCATTAGACAGCAAGTCGAAGCAAAACGATTTCTGGGACGTTGCCCTCGGGCGCAAAGCAGTGAAAGGGCTTAAAATGTCGATGCCAAGCGACAGTTTGTTTATATATGGTGAAGTTCTTCAAGATAAGAATGTGAAAGAAGAAGAATATGCCGAATATATGAAACTAACTGCGAGTTCTTATGGTTACGTTCTACGTAATGCCGTTGAAAAAGGAAAATGGCACGCTGATAACATAGGCAATTGGTGCCATAAATCCTCACCACTCAATCTTGTCACATGGGTTGAATCTCACGACACTTATTGCAATGCCCATGAATCTGCAGGCTTAAGTAGCGACCAAATTAAAGTTGCATGGGCATTTTTAACCGCACGCCAATTTGGAACGCCACTTTTCTACAATCGTCCGAATGGAAGTAATAAAGGCAACTACTGGGGAGACAACATTGTAGGCAAACGCGGAAATGATTCTTTTAAACACCCGGAAGTGGTGGCAGTCAACAAATTCCGCCGAGAAATGCACGGTCTTGCCGAAAACATATTCTATTCAAGCAATGATAAGGTTGCAGAAGTGTGTCGAGGAACAAAAGGAGCAGTTATAGTTAATGCTTCGAGCGATATTGTTGCAGTGAATATGCCTACTACGCTAAAGAATGGAAAATACACCGACTCTGTATATGGCAATACATTTATTGTAAAAAAAGGAATGCTGACAGGTACTCTAAAGCCACTAACAAGCTACATCATTAAATCGCGCAAATGACTAAAACATAATCGCAGCAATATTTCAAAAATTAATGTTAAATAATAGTAAGCCCCTACCCAATTGCTATTGAGTAGGGGGCTTTTTTTCAGTATAAGAGCATACGTAAACATTTTTTACAATTTTTTGAGCCGACAATGAGCAGGTTTTATCGTTTTTAACGATTAAAATTAAAAAAATAATCGTATCTTTGCGCACTAAATTCTCTAAGGTACAAATGAGACAATTAAAGATTACAAAATCAATCACTAATCGTGAGAGCGCATCACTTGATAAATATCTGCAAGAGATAGGTCGAGAAGACCTTATCACTGTGGAAGAAGAAGTGGAATTAGCTCAAGCGATAAAAAAAGGTGACCATGCCGCACTCGAGAAATTAACCCGCGCAAATCTACGTTTCGTTGTTTCAGTGGCTAAACAGTATCAGAACCAAGGATTAAGTCTGCCCGACTTAATTAACGAAGGTAATCTCGGCTTGATTAAAGCTGCTCAGAAATTCGATGAAACACGCGGATTTAAGTTCATTTCTTATGCAGTGTGGTGGATTCGTCAATCTATTCTTCAAGCACTTGCCGAGCAGTCGCGCATTGTTCGTCTACCACTTAACCAAGTGGGGTCACTCAACAAAATCAGCAAAGCATTATCAAAATTCGAGCAAGAGAATGAACGTCGTCCTTCACCTGAAGAGCTTGCAAAACAACTTGACATTCCTGTTGACAAGATTTCAGATACTTTGAAAGTATCAGGGCGCCACATCTCTGTCGATGCACCATTTGTTGAGGGTGAAGACAATAGTCTTCTTGACGTATTGACCAACGATGACTCCCCTATGGCTGATTCTTCTCTTAATCAAGAATCACTATCAAAGGAGGTGGACCGCGCTCTAAACCAATTGCACGAACGAGAACGTGACATCTTGAAAATGTTTTTTGGCATCGGTTGTCAGGAGATGACACTTGAAGAAATAGGTGCGAAATTCGACCTTACTCGCGAACGCGTACGCCAAATTAAGGAAAAAGCTATTCGCAGGCTGAAAGGTCAAAAAAGCCGACTTTTGAAATCTTATCTTGGCGATTAATTTAACCAAGTTTATTAATGAACTACGGTCACTCAAATTTAAAAGAGCGACCGTTTTTTTCATTCTTTTCTATGCTATTTCAGCATTTTATATTACTTTAGCAACGATAAAACAAAACTCTATGATACATTAATTCATTAAAATGAAAAATTTATGAAATCCATCATAAACATTACGTTTTCAATAATATTATTATTTTTCTGCTGTTTCGATGCTTCTGCTCGAAACAAAAGGACTAAAACCGATGCTCCTCCAAGCGCATTTATGAGGCACTTCGCTTGGGGAATAGACGTAGGTTCATCAATTGACATATCAGGAAACGACCTTTCCTCACTTGATATTTCCGCCTATTTCGGCTATAAAAACTCCATTATACGCACTTTAGGTGCCGGTGTAGACATTCGAAGCTCTTTGGGCAATAGTCATACACTTATGCCTATATATGCAATGATACGCAGCGATTTTACAAATAAAAATCCTCTATGCTTTTTAGAATCGCGCATAGGCTATTCGTTTAATACCCTTAATACCATTGAGAAGGAAAACGGCTTGTTCTTTTCAGTGGGTATAGGATTCAATTTGTTTACATCATCGACAGTGAAATCACACATTATTTTATCTTATACATATAATGAATTGAAAGCCGATGACCTCCTTGAATACACCCGATACATAAATAATTTAAGTGCAATGTCTATAAGAATAGGTGTTAATTTTTAATACAGAGCCATAAATTACAGCAAAACATTAAGTATATAACGTTTTATAGTAAAAATTTATCGCAACAAAAGCATTTTTTATTACATTTTGTTTGATAAATTAATTTAATACATTAACTTTGCAACCACATTAAGCCTTTCTTCACATAGCATGAGAAAGGCTCATTTTTTAATAATAATATATTTATAAATATGAACAACCGTCTATACATTTTCGATACTACTCTTCGCGATGGTGAACAAGTACCCGGCTGCCAATTGAACACGGTAGAAAAAATTCAAGTTGCTAAAGCCTTGGAAAGCCTTGGTGTCGACGTTATTGAAGCCGGATTTCCGGTATCGAGTCCCGGAGATTTCAACTCAGTAGTAGAAATATCAAAAGCAGTTACTTGGCCCACGATATGCGCACTGACAAGAGCAGTTGAAAAAGATATAGAAGTAGCGGCTGAAGCCCTGAAATATGCAAAGCGTGGTAGAATTCACACCGGCATCGGCACATCTGATTATCACATAAAATATAAATTTAATTCTACAAGAGAAGAAATAATAGAGCGTGCAGTGGCAGCCGTATCCTACGCTAAAAGATTCGTTGAAGACGTGCAATTCTACGCTGAAGACGCCGGCAGAACCGACAATGAGTATCTCGCACGTGTAATAGAGGCTGTGATTAAAGCAGGAGCTACCGTAGTGAATATTCCCGACACCACAGGCTACTGTCTTCCGGCTGAATTTGGTGCTAAAATTAAATATTTAGTCGAGAACGTAAATGGTATCGACAAGGTAACTATCGCGACCCATTGCCATAACGACCTCGGAATGGCAACTGCCAACACAATAGAAGGAATCATCAATGGTGCTCGGCAAGCTGAAGTAACAATCAATGGCATTGGAGAGCGTGCAGGCAATACATCACTTGAAGAAGTGGCTATGATTTTCAAGAGCCACAAAGACCTTGGTATTTCAACCAATATCAATACACCTAAAATTTACAACACAAGTCGTATGGTTTCAAGCCTTATGAATATGCCTGTACAACCCAACAAGGCAATTGTAGGGCGTAATGCATTTGCTCATTCATCCGGTATCCACCAAGATGGTGTGTTGAAGAATCGAGAAAGTTATGAAATTATCGACCCCAAAGACATAGGACTTGATGAAAATTCAATTGTGCTTACAGCTCGCAGCGGACGTGCTGCATTGAAGCATAGATTACATATTTTAGGAATAGAACTCGATAAAGACGGTCTTGACAAAGCCTACGAGTCTTTCTTAAAACTTGCCGACCGAAAGAAGGACATCAATGATGACGACATAATGATGCTTGTGGGTAAACACATTAACAAAGATGCTCGCATCAAGCTCGACTATCTGCAAGTGACCTCGGGCGTAGGTCTTCAATCAGTAGCAAGTGTCCGACTGGATATTGCTTCCGAAAAATTCGAAGCATGTGCATCGGGTAACGGACCTGTAGATGCTGCTATTTTGGCAATAAAACAAATAATCCACCGACAGATGATTGTGAAGGAATTCCTTATTCAAGCAATCACAAAAGGTAGCAACGATGTGGGTAAAGTACATATGACTGTGGAATATGATGGCAATTCTTATTATGGATTTTCAGCCAATACTGATATTGTAGCGGCATCAGCCGAAGCATTCATCAATGCAATAAACAAATTTGTTCACTGATTATTAATGTAAAAACTGAATATAGCATGAATACATTATTCGATAAAATATGGGACGCACATATAGTAAACAAAATTGATGAAGGTCCTACACAATTATACATTGACCGCCACTATTGTCATGAAGTTACCAGCCCGCAAGCGTTCAATGGATTGCGCGAACGAGGCATTAAGGTATTTCGCCCTGAAAAGACATTTTGCTCTCCCGACCATAATATTCCCACATTAAATCAAGACAAACCTATTGCTGATTCCGTATCACGAAATCAAGTTGAGACATTGACAAAAAACGCCAATGAATTTGGCGTAACTCTATTCGGACTGGGACACCCTAACAATGGAATAATTCACGTAATCGGACCGGAAAATGGCTTAACACTGCCTGGTTATACAATAGTGTGCGGCGATAGCCACACTTCCACTCATGGAGCTTTCGGAGCTGTTGCTTTCGGGATAGGGACAAGTGAAGTGGAAATGGTACTTGCTTCGCAGTGTATCCTACAACCCAAACCCAAGACGATGCGAATAACCGTAAACGGACAACTGAAGCCTTTTGTTACGGCAAAGGACATAGCACTCTATATAATTGCAAAAATGACCACCGGGGGAGCTACCGGATATTTTGTGGAATATGCCGGTGAAGCAATAAGGAATTTATCGATGGAAGAACGCATGACTGTGTGTAACTTAAGCATCGAAATGGGAGCACGCGGTGGATTGATTGCCCCCGACGACACAACGTTTGAATACATTAAGGGGCGTGAATATGCGCCGAAAGGTGATGAATGGGTTAAATCAATCGCTTATTGGCGCACATTGAAAAGTGACAATAATGCAGTTTTTGACAAAGAAATAGTCTTCAATGCCGAAGATATAGAGCCTCGAATTACCTACGGCACAAATCCCGGCATGGGCATTGGAATAAGCGAAAATATTCCAAATATTGATGAAATTGATGACACCGGTAAAATCTCATTCAAAAAATCTATTGACTATATGGGGTTCAAACCCGGAGAGAAGCTCTTGGGGAAACCAATTGACTATGTGTTCTTGGGCAGTTGCACCAATGGAAGAATAGAAGATTTCAGAGCATTTGCAAATATCGTTAAAGGTCGACACAAAGCGAAAAACATTGTCGCTTGGCTTGTGCCCGGTTCTTGGAAAGTAATTGCTCAAATTAAAGAAGAGGGATTGGATAAGATTTTAATGGAAGCCGGCTTTGAGATTCGTCAGCCCGGTTGCTCGGCATGTCTTGCTATGAATGAAGACAAAGTACCAGCTGGGAAATATGCTGTATCGACTTCAAACAGAAATTTTGAGGGGCGCCAAGGCCCCGGAGCAAGGACAATACTCGCAGGGCCTCTTGTGGCAGCAGCAGCAGCCATTACAGGAAAAATCACCGACCCACGAACAATTCAACACGATTAATTATTATGAAAGATAAATTCAGCACACTTACTTCTACATGCATTCCATTGCCGGTAGAAAACATTGATACCGACCAAATTATCCCGGCTCGTTTCTTAAAAGCTACCACACGCAAAGGATTCGGCGACAACCTATTCCGCGATTGGCGCTACGACAGCAATGGCAACCCTATTGCATCTTTTGTACTCAACAATCCTGCATATTCAGGCTCGATACTTGTTGCAGGCAAGAATTTTGGCTCAGGGTCAAGTCGCGAACATGCAGCCTGGGCTGTAGCCGGATATGGATTTAAAGTGGTAGTGTCGAGTTTCTTTGCCGACATCTTCAAGAATAATGCGCTAAATAATTGCGTGCTACCGGTGGTAGTAAGCGAAGATTTTCTATCATCGCTATTTGACTCAATAAATAACGCCCCGGCCACTACTGTTACTGTCGACCTTAATGCTCAGACGATTACCAATAATGCAACAGGAGAATCAGAGTCATTCAGCATTAATTCCTACAAAAAAGGGTGTCTGCTTAACGGGTTTGATGATATTGATTTTCTATTGAGCAAAAAAGATGATATAGAAGAATGGGAGAACAAGCGCTGAGTAGAATCAATATGAATAATCATATTGAAATATTAGATACGACTCTCCGCGACGGCGAACAGACATCCGGCGTCAGTTTCTCTGCGTCCGAAAAATTAAGTATAGCTCGCATACTCCTTGAAGAACTGAAAGTTGAAAGAATTGAAGTGGCATCAGCTCGCGTTTCTTCAGGAGAATACGGAGCAGTAGAGAAGATATGCAGATGGGCTAATAAAGTAGGCAAAATCGACAGGATTGAAGTACTCGGTTTTGTCGATAACGGAATCTCGATTGATTGGATAAAGAACGTAGGAGGTAAAGTATTGAATCTTCTCGGCAAAGGTTCGGAGAAGCACTGCCGATTACAACTTGGCAAGACTCCTGAAGAACACATCGCCGATATCAAGCATAATGTTATTCTTGCTGAAAAGAACGGACTCTGCGTGAATCTTTATCTCGAAGATTGGTCAAACGGAATCATACACTCACCGCAATACGTCTATAATCTTATAGACGAATTATCGCGATTGCCGATTAAGCGGTTTATGTTGCCCGACACTCTTGGCATAATGAACCCTAATCAAGTTTATGAGTATTGCAAGCGTATGGTAACAAGGTATCCTGATTGCCACTTCGACTTTCATGCCCATAACGATTACGACCTTGCCACAGCCAATTCATTTGCCGCAGGATTAGTGGGAGTGAAAGGCTTGCATTGCACAATCAACGGGCTTGGAGAAAGAGCAGGTAATGCCCCATTATCAAGTGTAATAGCTGTTGTACACGATATGCTTCATAAGCATACCGGCGTAGACGAAAAGAAAATCAATCGTGCAAGTCACATTGTTGAATCTTATTCAGGCGTAATTGTAGCAGCCAACAAACCTATTGTGGGCGATAGCGTTTTTACGCAGTGTGCCGGAGTACACGCTGATGGAGATAACAAAAATAATCTATACTATAATGACCTACTCCCTGAGCGATTCGGTCGCGAGCGAGAATATGCTTTAGGTAAAACGTCGGGTAAAGCGAATATAAAAAAGAATCTTGAAACTCTTGGGGTAGATTTAAATGAAGAAGAAATAAAGAAAGTCACTCAGCGCGTGATAGAACTCGGCGATAAAAAGGAGATTGTGACTCCCTATGACCTTCCTTATATTGTGGCAGATGTGTTAAAACACGATATACAACAGAATAAAGTGCATATAGTGAATTATGCACTTAGTTTATCGCAAGGCTTGCGCCCCACTGCTACAATTAAGCTCGATGTCGATGGTAAAGAATTTCAGCAAAGTGCCGTAGGTGATGGTCAGTTCGACGCATTCGTTAAGGCGGTTAAGAAAATCTACAAAGAAAATCTTAGTCGTCAATTTCCTATATTAACCAACTATATAGTTAATATTCCTCCGGGAGGTAGGACCGATGCCCTCGTTCACACCACTATATCGTGGGAATATAATGGGCACCAGTTCAAAACGCGAGGATTAGATGCCGACCAGATAGAAGCTGCCATTCAGGCTACGCTGAAGATGCTTAATATAATAGAAAACATTTAAATATTACTTATATGGATTTGAAAATTGCTATACTCGCCGGCGACGGCATAGGACCGGAAATATCGGCACAAGGTGTCGACGTAATGAATGCCGTGTGCAAGAAATTCGGTCATAATGTTAGTTATGAATATGGAATCTGTGGAGCCGATGCAATCGACAAAGTAGGCAATCCTTTCCCCGATGAAACATTCCGTATTTGCAAGCAAGCTGATGCCGTACTGTTTTCGGCTGTCGGCGACCCGAAATTCGACAATAATCCTACAGCAAAGGTGCGCCCCGAACAAGGTTTACTTGCAATGAGAAAGCAATTAGGATTATTTGCCAATATTCGTCCGGTGCAGACGTTTAAGTGCCTTCTTCATAAATCGCCACTTCGAGCCGACTTGGTTGAAGGTGCCGACTTCTTGTGTATCAGGGAATTAACAGGCGGAATGTATTTCGGCGAAAAGTATCAAGATAACGACAAAGCCTACGACACCAATATGTACACTCGTCCGGAAATAGAGCGTATTCTAAAAGTCGGATTTGAATATGCTATGCGGCGCAGAAAACACCTGACAGTTGTCGATAAGGCAAATGTACTCGCTTCGAGCCGACTATGGCGACAGATAGCTCAAGAAATGGCACCGATGTATCCCGAAGTTACTACCGATTACATGTACGTTGACAATGCAGCTATGCGTATGATTCAAGAGCCTTGTTTCTTCGATGTGATGGTAACGGAAAACACTTTCGGTGACATACTCACCGACGAAGGCTCATGCATTAGCGGCTCTATGGGCTTACTTCCTTCAGCATCAACTGGTGAAAGCACTCCTGTTTTCGAGCCTATTCACGGCTCTTGGCCACAAGCCAAAGGATTGAATATTGCCAATCCTATTGCTCAAATACTTTCAGTAGCTATGCTTTTTGAATATTTCAACTTGAATGAAGAGGGAGCTTTGATACGCAAAGCAGTTGATGCTTCTCTTGATAATAATATCCGCACACCTGAGATTCAGGTTGAAAATGGTGCTAAATATGGCACAAAAGAAGTGGGAAAGTGGATTGTTGATTACATCACAAACGCCTGACGTAAAAGATAATATATTGAAGAAGATTATTTGTGCGGTAAAAGTCCAACGGCTTTTACCGCTTTGTTTACGGCATTATAATGCAATAAACTATTCCTCCTACAATTATCGATATAATTATCAAATACACCAATGAAAACACCGATGCATACAGCCAAAAATGAAATAGTCTCCACACTGCTTTGACCGACTTACACGGAAAAGCCTTAAGCAGAGCAAGGTTGCCCATTATAAATGCATATCCCGTACAGACATCTTTGCCATCAATCAAACCAAAATATTCAATTGGGTCCATAAGAACACTTATTGTATATATCATGCACAGCATGAATGCTCCGGCAAACATATATTCCACCCAATTAAATCTGTCACCGCCGCCCTTCCTATATGATAATCTCACTGCCAGCAATATAGGGAACATACTTATTAGTGCAGTAAATGTTTCATTCTCAGTGAAAAATTTTACGCACATATCAATCGCTTTAACGACATCAGATTGTTGTGCCAAAAAAGTCTCATCCCTAACAGGCAATAATCCTAGCCATTTCGACAATAGCAAATCATAGAACACAAGTAACACTAGCATCACAAACGGCTGTGAATACCGCACTCGCTTGCCTTTCAAGAATTCCTTAATCACTTTCCACGGACACACAAGTAGCATTCCGGCAGTTCGGAAGAAGACCATATTAACCCTGAAAATCCCCAATGCCGAGTACACGGCAAGATTCTTGGCGGTAAGTCTGCCCACGGAAGTTATCTGCCCGCACTCCGGACAGAATTTGCCATAGCACTCAGTTCCGCAATTCATACAAATCACTTTCTTCTGCTCTCTCCTATTGTCTATCTCAAAATTATCAGCTTCCACTATCCAAGTTTTTTGTGCAAAAATACACAAGATTCAATATAAAACAAAAAAACCGCTGAAATTGCTTCATAGAATGCAATTCCGGCGGTCCAAAAAATTCTTTAAGATATTATTATATAATTCCTTGAGCCATCATAGCGTGGGCTACTTTCATAAAACCTGCAATATTTGCACCCTTCATATAATTAATATATCCATCAGGTTCTGTTCCATATTTTACACATTGTTCATGAATATCATTCATAATTCCATGTAGTTTCTCATCAACTTCAGCCTCACTCCACGACAAGTGCATAGCATTTTGACTCATTTCAAGACCAGAAGTTGCTACACCTCCGGCATTAACAGCCTTGCCGGGACCATACATAATTTTGTTCTCAATGAACGTATCGATGGCTTCAGGTGTACAACCCATATTCGACACTTCACCCACACAGAGCACTCCATTCTTTACAAGGTTATCGGCATCTTCCTTGTCTACTTCATTTTGAGTGGCACAAGGCATTGCTATATCAACCTTTACTTCCCAAGGACGACGTCCGGGATAGAATGTTGCCCCGGGGAATTTCTCAACGTATGGTTCCACAATATCTTCGCCACTTGCACGAAGCTGAAGCATATAATCAATTTTTTCGCCAGAGATTCCATCTGGGTCATAAACATATCCATCAGGACCGGAAATTGTAACGACCTTAGCACCAAGTTGAGTTGCTTTAGTTGCCGCTCCCCAAGCTACATTTCCGAAACCTGAAATTGCAACAGTCTTGCCGGCAAAATCTTCACCTTTGGTTCTAAGCATGTTACGCACGAAATAGCATGCTCCAAATCCGGTTGCTTCCGGGCGTATTTTAGAGCCTCCAAATTCCAATCCTTTGCCGGTAAATGTTCCTGTATGTTCTTGAGCAAGTTTCTTATACATTCCAAACATGTATCCCACTTCACGACCACCAACGCCAATATCTCCGGCAGGAACATCACGGTCGGGACCGAGATTACGCCACAATTCAAGTATAAATGCTTGGCAGAAACGCATAATTTCTCCATCGCTCTTTCCTCTCGGGCTGAAATCCGAACCACCTTTACCACCACCCATAGGGAGCGTAGTCAATGCATTCTTGAATGTCTGTTCAAAGCCCAAGAACTTAAGAATCGACAAATTGACAGATGCATGGAAACGTATGCCGCCTTTATACGGACCAATTGCATTATTAAATTGAACGCGATAACCTATATTAGTCTGTACCTCACCATTATCATCAACCCATGAAACACGGAATGTGAAAATACGGTCGGGTTCCACCATACGCTCTATGATTTTTGCTTTTTCAAATTCAGGATGCTCGTTATAAACATCTTTAACCGATAAAAGAACTTCTCTTACGGCTTGCAAATACTCTTTCTCACCCGGATGCTTAGCTTCGAGATTCGATAAAATTTCATTTACATTCATAATATTTTCATTTAATGGTATTACTATTTATTTGTCACTTATATTCTGCGACACCACAAAAGTAATGCAAATTTTGATTCACAGGTTACATATCAACCTTTTTTTGCTATAATTTATTAATTTCGCACTTTAGAGCTGACATTTTGCCATTAGTTTCACTTCCTTTAACACATTTCATTACAGAGCAGATTTCTAAATGTATGGAAACTCACAGCTTTATGCGGCATTTATCCAAAATTTATGCATTTCAGCATCACAAAATTTCATTCCATAAAAGTCCTATTTTATATATATTGACACTTTGTTATGACACTTTATTAAAATTGAATAACATAAAAATAATGTAAACGTTTTGTTAACTCATTATTTTTTTGCAATTTTGCAGATTGAAATTCATAAATATATAAATATGGAATTATCCGCAGGTCAATTAGCGGCACTCGTGAGAGGTACGGTTGAAGGTGACCCTAATGTCATAATCAACAATTTCGCAAAAATAGAAGAAGCTAAAGAGGGATGCCTTACGTTCTTGGCTAATCCTAAATATACTCATTTCATTTATTCAACCAATGCATCAGCTGTGCTCGTAAGTAATGCTTTTCAAGCTGAACAACACATTAATGCTACACTTATTCGGGTAGCTGACCCCTATGCAACACTCGCTGAATTGCTAAACTTCGTGAATAGTCAGAAAGCAGAAAAGATGGGAGTAGAGCAACCATCGTATGTTTCCGATGGAGTAAAATTGCCCGATGATATTTATTTGGGAGCTTTTGCATACATTGGTAAAAATGTTACGATTGGCAAGCATGTTAAAATTTATCCTCAATGCTACATCGGCGATAATGTAACTATCGGTGATAGTGTAATACTATATCCGGGAGTCAAAATATACTACAATTGCAAAATTGGTAACAATTGCATATTACATGCAGGCGTAGTGATTGGCGGTGATGGATTCGGATTCGCTCCCACAAGCAATGGATATGAAAAAATTGCTCAAATCGGTAATGTTGTAATTGATGATAATGTGGAAATAGGAGCCAATACGACAATCGACCGAGCTACTATGGGTAGCACTCACATTCATCAAGGTGTAAAACTTGATAACTTGATTCAAGTGGCACATAATGTGGAAATTGGTGAACACACGGTTATTGCCGCACAAACAGGTGTAGCCGGCTCTACTAAAATCGGCAGCCATAATATGATAGGAGGGCAAGTAGGTTTTGCCGGACATATCAATATAGGTAACTATAACCAAATAGGAGCACAATCGGGAATTCCTAATAACATAAAAGACAAGAATATTTTGATGGGATATCCTGCTGTGCCTGCACGTGATTTTGCACGCCAGACTGTATATATCAAAAAACTGTCTACACTCTACAATGATGTTGAAGATTTGAAGCGTAAAATCAATGAGATTGAGAAATAATCAGTAAAAAATATATAACAATGAAGCAACGCACATTAAAAAGCGCATTTACAGTGACCGGAAAAGGATTGCACACTGGCTTAACCATTGAAGCCTCCTTTAATCCTGCTCCAGAAAATCATGGTATTAAATTTGAGCGCGTTGACCTCGAGGGCAATCCTACAATCGATGCTTTGGCTGAAAACGTGGTTGAAACACAGCGAGGCACGGTAATTGCCCGTGGCGAAGCCAAAGTAAGCACTATCGAGCATGCTCTGGCATCTCTTTACGCTGCCGGAATCGACATTTGCCTTGTTAAAGTCAACGCACCAGAGTTGCCAATTCTCGATGGTAGTGCAAAAGAATATGCCAAATTAATCGAAGAAGTTGGTTATGAAGAACAAAAAGCTGAAAAGTGCTACTATGTAGTCAAGAATAAAATTGAATTGGTTGATGAAAACAGCGGTTCATCAATTGTTATTCTACCTGATGAAGAATTCAGCATCGACACTATGATTGAATTCAATTCTCCTGTACTTCCCAATCAATTTGCATCGCTTGATAATTTGAGCAAATTCAAAGAAGAAATAGCCGGCTGTCGCACTTTCGTTTTTGTTAGAGAAATTCTACCATTAGTTGCCAATAATTTGATTAAAGGTGGTGACTTGAATAATGCGATTGTAATCTACGATTCGCCACTCACACAAGAATCTCTCGACAAGATTGCCGATGCAATGAATGTTCCTCACAAGAATGTGAATGAATTGGGCTACGTCAACGATGAGCCTTTGCATTTCGATAACGAACCTGCTCGCCACAAACTTCTTGATGTCCTCGGAGATATCGCATTAATAGGACGTCCGATAAAAGGACACGTAATTGCCACACGCCCCGGACACACTATTAATACTACCTTTGCGAAAAAAATACGTAGAGAATTAAAGCGTCAGGATATGCAAACTCCGGTTTATGACCCTAACAAAGAGCCGGTTATGGACATCAATCGCATACGCCAATTGCTTCCGCATCGCTATCCGTTCTTACTCGTCGACAAAATAATAGAACTTGGCGATACACATATCGTGGGCATAAAGAATGTATCGGGCAATGAGCCTTTCTTCCAAGGACACTTCCCGCAGGAGCCTGTAATGCCAGGAGTCCTTCTTGTTGAGGCAATGGCACAAGTGGGAGGTCTTCTTGTGCTTAACACGGTAGACGAACCCGAGAGATATTCAACTTATTTCATGAAAATAGATAATGTGAAGTTCCGTCAGAAAGTTGTTCCGGGCGATACTCTCATTTTCCACTTATCGCTTATGACAGAAATACGTCGTGGCTGTGCCGTAATGAAAGGTTATGCCTTTGTAGGTGATAAGATTGTGACTGAAGCTGAATTTATGGCTCAAATCATTAAGAATAAATAATAATCTAATTCAATATATAATATGAAACAACCTTTAGCATACGTCCATCCTGCTGCTAAGATTGCGTCGAATGTTGTTATCGACCCTTTTGTGACTATCGACCAGAATGTAGAAATCGGTGAAGGCACCAGAATAGGAAGTAATGTAACGATTTTGGAAGGTGCTCGAATCGGCAAAAATTGCACGATATGTTCAGGTGCTGTTATTTCGGGAGTGCCTCAAGACTTAAAATTCCGCGGTGAAGATAGTGTGGCAATAATTGGCGATAACACTACTATCCGCGAATGTGTAACTATCAACCGCGGTACTGCTTCAAAAGGCAAAACCGTAATAGGAAATAATTGTCTTATTATGGCTTATTGCCATGTGGCTCACGACTGCGTTATTGGCGACAATGTGATTATGTCCAATGCAGTGCAAGTGGCAGGTGAGGTAGTAATTGACAATTTTGCAGTAATTGGTGGCGGTGCGCTGATTCACCAGTTCTCTCACATCGGGCAACACGTGATGGTACAAGGCGGTGCTTTAGTAAATAAAGACATTCCACCTTATGTAAAAGCTGCTCGTGAACCGATATCCTATGCCGGAATCAATTCAATCGGTCTGCGTCGCAGAAATTTTACTAACGAACAAATTCGCGAGATTCAAGAAATATTCCGTTATCTTTATCTTTCGGGATTGAATAATACTGATGCCATAGAGCGCATCGAGGCAGAACTTCCGGCATCAAAGGAGCGTGACGAAATCATTCTTTTCGTTAGAAACTCCAAGCGAGGAATTATTCGTGGTTATGTGTGATATATTACACGCAAATCAGTAGCATAAAAAAGTAACCGAGAGCGTAATTCACTCTCGGTTACTTTTTTATTATTGACTTTCATCCTTAAAATTAATTTTTACTATGGAAATATAATGAAAGTAACATCACACTATCAGCTCAACGCCTATTCCGGGGCGGTCGGGAATTGTAACTCGTCCATTTACTATCTTTATACCATCGAAGCGGTCATTGGCAATCAACAGATTACCATCGAGGTCAGCCCAATCGACAAGTGGAGATAACTGTGCGGCAGCCGTTACGGCACATGATGTTTCAGTCATGCAACCTACCATAATCTTCATATCGAGCGCTCTTGCCAATGTTACCATTTTATATGCTTCATGCAGACCGGTACTCTTCATCAGCTTTATGTTAATTCCATCGTAGACTCCATGGAATCGCTTTATATCTCCTATTCGCTGAAAAGCCTCATCGGCTATTATCGGTAAGTTGCTATGTTCGCGCAACCACGCTGTTTCATCAATCATCTCTTTAGGCATAGGTTGCTCTACGAAAAGGCAGTTCTTATCATATAACCATTCAATCATTTCAAGAGCTTTATGCTTATCACTCCAACCCTGATTTGCATCTACACAAATCGGGCGGTCGGTCATTTGCCTTATTATTTCCACAAGCTCTTTATCATTGTCAAGTCCCATCTTCACTTTCAAGACCTTGTAAGGTTCAGCTTCAATTACTTTCTGACGAACAATCTCAGCCTTGTCAATTCCGATGGTAAACGATGTATTCGGAGCTTTCTCCGGCGATAGTCCCCATATTTTATACCATGGTTGCCCCATTATCTTTCCAAGAAGGTCGTGAAGTGCTATATCGACCGATGCTTTCGCAGCACGATTATTTGCCTCAATAGAGTCAACATATTCAAGGATTTCCTCTATGCGAAAAGGGTCATTAAATTGTGATAAATCAACTTTGCTGAGAAATTTCATTACACTTTCCACACTTTCGCCGAGATATGGCGGCATAGCTGCTTCTCCATAGCCGATTATTCCATCATATTCGATTTGCACTTGAACATCGGGAGTAGTAGTTCTGCTATATTTTGCCAGATTAAAAGCATGGCGTAATTTCAGCTCATATGGGGAGTATGAAAGATGCATCTTTCCTGACTTTACACTTCTTTTCGCCGAGCGCCCTATTGCCGACAAAGATATTGGTGAAGATGCAGCTATAAGTCCCAATCCCGCCCCAATCAAGAATTTTCTTCTATCCATAGAATATTTATTTTTAGAATGTTATTTATCAAAGTACCATGAGTGATTCCTTACCGCAACAATGCCCGGAGTATCTATTTCGCCATCAATACGACTAATAGACAAAAATGGAGTGGAAAGGTAATCACTTGCCGAAGTATCTACACTATTAATTTTCACTCTACCCGAACAGTGAATATATTTACCTCCTCGTAGATATATACCCACATGTGTCACCCTGCCGGTTGAAGTGCCGAAAAACACCAAATCGCCACATTTCGACGATTTCCATTCCGCAGGTTTCATTCGTCGGCCATACAGAGCTTGTTGTGAAGCATCTCGTTGAAGAATTATGCCATTTGCAAAGTAACACACTTTTGCGAGACCTGAACAATCAGTAACTTTGGTAGATGTGCCACCCCACAAATATCCCGAACCCATCATTCGCCGAGCTGTCGACTCAATAACATTAGCATTAAATTTCTGTCGTGACCATTCCGAAAATTCTTTCACATCTGAAGCCGGCAAATATCCGCTCCTGCCATCAGGCGTTGAAAGTTCTATCCACTTACCTTTTTTTCCTTTATATTCCAAGATGTTACCAAGCACCAAGTCACTTACTGTAGCATCACTTCCGGGTTTCTCTACAAGACGCGATTGGTAAGCTGTGACAATGTAGCGTACTGAATTTTTCCACTTTAAGAGTTGAGACTCGCTAATACGCTTAATGGAATTGCCGGGAATATAAGAAATATAATTATCGGGCGTCTGCACTCTATACCAATCGCCCTTTTTTTGCAATAATTTCACCGGCGTACCCATTATTGCCTGAGTTGCCATTTCAGCTGCATGGCGACCGTCAGTTCTGAGTGAGGCAATAGAAAGCATCACTAATCCCCATGGCTTTTCCATGCTATTTTCAAGCACTACGATACTATCCACTATGTTCACACCAAGTTTGACCGTCTCTGCAAGTATTGTTGCTTTCTTATTATCATTATCGACCTCCCCTTTCAATTTCCAAGCCTTATAAGTTTCAATACATTCAACATTCCACACGGAGGTCCTTGAATCGGGAGCATATATTTTCTTCAAGCTATCAACCACCATTTTCATATCCTGCGCCTTAACTAAGACTAACGAGCAAGATAACATAACTATGAACATGCAAAATTTCTTCATAAATCGACTAATATTTTAATGCGTCAATGGTTCAAATTTATTGATAATCAGTTGTGAATCCCATTTATCCATTGGCAAGTTACCACCATCCCATTCCACTTCTCCAAGTTGGAAATCCACGGTTTCACATCTAATGTAACGTTTTGCAGGCGACAACACTCCGTTCACGCCCTCATTCGTAGCAAACCTATAAATATCGGTTCCGGTTTTATAGTAATCTTTTATGGCAGTACCCTTTGTAGTTCGTCCGAAAGACACATCACATGGCACCCAACCGGTTCCTTCAAAATAGACCTCGCACCAATCATGAAGATTTTTATCTCCGGGGTGAAGCATCCAACCGCTCTCCCAACGTGCCGGAATGCCAAGTGCACGTAGAAGGGTAATATACAATAGCGACACTTGTCCACAATCTCCGTGTCCTTCTGATAGCACATATTCAGGGATATTGGGAATTGTACTGTAATCGCGCGCTCCGGCCCATGGATAACGTGCTACAATATAATCATAGACACGACCTGCACAAACCACCGGATTTGTTGCATCGCCTACAATAGTGTGCGCAAGTTCTTTCATCTTATCACTAATAATTATATGGGGATATTGACTCGATGTATATTGTTTATATATGTCGGATTCAACATCGTAAGGCTTTAGATTACGCATAATATCATCGGCTGCAAAATATTGTCCTCCAACCTCATATGACACTCTAATCTCAAAATGTGTAGGCTGCCCCGCAACAGCACCGGCCTCCATATACACCGTGTGATGTACACTCCCCTGCGACATAGTAGGTGCATGCGATGTTGACAACAGCTTTATGTTCCTTTGCCGTCCATTATCAAAAGGGAACGGCAACCACACTCGCACCTTCTTTCCGTGAGGAACAGCATCGGCTTTCACATCAATTTTAAATGTCATCTCAACTGAATGCCAATTTCTCACATTGCTATCATCAATTGGTGTCGACATCATTGAATTGTAATAATTCACCAGATTCTTCACCTCACTATCCTTATTTGCCTTATTAAACTCAGCAAAATCATCAACATCAATAAGGCGAAGATTTCTCACTGATTTTCTGAACCACATATCTTGCCCGTTGATTTCCATTGTTTCGATATATCGCTTGGATATCCACTCTTCAATCAGCGAATCAGTGGCATAAGGCACTATTTCTTTTATCTTGGCTCGACCTTCAACCGAACTTAATGAAAAATCGGCATAAATTCTTGCCATTATCTGCTTGATAGAATCAATCTCAATTGAACACCGCGCCTTGATGTCATCATTCAAGCCTTCAATAATACTATCAACAGCATTAAACTCTCCCTGATGTAATCTCAAAATAGCTTCTTCCTTCCACTTTGTAATAGATTCTTTATGCGAACAGGCTACTAACATTAACAGCGCCGCCATACAATAGGATATTTTATACCATCGTTTCATAAATCCCTATACATTATTTTAAATAATTCTAAATGGTCAATACAAAGTTACTATTTATGAACAAATAATCTATTTATTAACACGAAAAAATTGCATAAATGCCCGATATTATATATCAAAATGCTTTGCTAATATTTTTATCACATTTATTCATAGTTGATTTACAATATTTTTCACTCAATTCTTTGCCAAATGACAAGATTTAAGTAAATTTGCAAACTAATTGTAAAGACAAAACTATGACACAACGTATTTTATTCATTTTACTTGCTATATCATTGTTCTCAAGTTGTGGTGAGTACAACAAGGTTTTAAAGAGCAATGACTATAACTATAAATTTGAATATGCAAAAAAAGCATTTGAAAAGAAAAAGTACGCCCAAGCATATACCATTTTAGGGGACCTTGTAACAGTGTTCAAAGGCACTGATAAAGCTGAAGAATCACTTTATCTCCTCGCATTAAGTTATTATGAGAATAAAGACTATATAAACTCAGGAGCTTATTTCAAAGCTTATTACACTAATTACCCTAAAGGACAATACACAGAGTTGGCTCGATTCTATGCAGGATATGGATACTATCTCGACTCCCCGGAATCTCAGCTCGACCAAAGCGGAACATATAAAGCCATTGAAGAGCTTCAAGGCTTCCTCGATTATTTCCCGAAAAGCGACAAAGTTTCAATTGCTCAAAATGCCATTTTCGAGCTACAAGATAAATTAGTGTTCAAAGAATTGCAAAATGCCCAGCTCTATTATAATCTCGGCAATTATCTCGGCAACAACTACGAATCTGCTGTAATTGTGGCAAGAAATGCTATTAAGGATTATCCTTATAGCAAATATAAAGAACAATTGGAAATGCTTATATTGAAAGCGAGATATCAAGAAGCTGCTCAAAGTGTTGAAGAAAAGAAAGTGGAGCGTTTCCGTGATGTTATTGATGAATACTACTCATTTATCAACGATTATCCTGAAAGCGAAACAAGAAAAGAAGCCGACAATATCTTCAAAATTGCAAGCAACTACGTGAAAGAATAATAATTGTTTTAATATTTATAGAATAAGATGGATTACAAGAAATCAAATGCACCGTTGAACACAGTGACTCGCGACATGATTAAATTGTCGGAAGACACGGGGAATGTTTATGAAACTGTGTGTATTATTGCAAAACGTGCCAATCAAATTGCAGTGGAAATGAAGCACGACTTGGAAAAGAAATTACAAGAATTTGCATCAATGAACGATAATCTTGAGGAAATCTCTGAGAATCGTGAGCAAATAGAGATTTCCCGTTATTACGAGAAACTGCCAAAACCCACATTGATTGCTGCTCAAGAATACGAAGACCACAAATTAGTATATCGTAATCTTGTAAAGGAAAAGGAGAATATCAGCCTCTAATTTCGCATCATTTGATTTTTATTAAATTTATCAATAAACACGAACCCCTCTCGTATGTATATACTGAGGGGTTCGATTGTTTTTAAGGCTCAACTTCAATTCTGCCGATTTCAAGAAATCTTTCAAGATAACATTTCTCAAAAACAGGTCAGTTAATTTTGACATTATCCAAGTATTCGCTAAATTTGCATAAAATTGAAATTACGTAGTGGATAACAAAAATAATAACAAGCAGGGATTTGCTCGAAAGCACCCTATTCTAATTAATTTAGTAGCTATATGCATCACTTTTATCGTTATATGCATAATAGCAATGATAGGATTGAGCATCTTTACAGAACATGGAAAATACAAAAATGTTCCCGACGTAAGACGACTCCCTGTTAGAGATGCCGTTATGCGTATTGAAAATGCCGGATTCAAATGTGAAATCACCGATTCCACCTACAATGACTCTTACCCTCTCGGTTCGGTAATCGAGCAAGACCCCAAAGCTAATGCACAAGCCAAATCATTACGTACAGTTTACTTAAGTGTAAATGCATCAAGTCCTCGACTCGTTGCGTTACCGGGACTTAACGACCAATCTGTAAGACAATGTGAATCGACACTACTCGGCTTGGGATTTAAAAACATATCAATTAATCGCATTCAATCGCCATATAAAGACTTGATTCTCGACGTTCAAGCCGATGGGAAACGTGTCACTTCGGGTAGTAAATTACCTCTTTCGGCAAGAATCACTCTAATCGTAGGTGATGGCAATGAAGTGATATTATCCCCCGACTCAATTGATAATTCAGCTATGAGTGATAATGCCGACGACTTCGAGTTTTAATGCAAATAAGGCATACATTTCACTACACACCAACAATTTATCAAAAAAGCATATATGGAGGATAAAGATAACAGCACATTACTTGAAACCGATGATTTATACCAACCGGACATTATAGATGATGGGCGCGAACTATGGGAGCACCATCATTTTATTGCCGATAAAGGTCAGGCATTACTTCGAATAGATAAATATCTCGTCACTCGAATTATCAACTCTTCAAGGAATCGAATTCAGCAAGCAGCCGAAGCCGGGTGTATATTAGTCAACGGAAAAGCAGTAAAATCCAATTATCGCGTAAAACCGCTCGATGATATCAGAGTGGTAATGGACCGACCAAAATACGAGAACGAAATTATTCCCGAAGATATACCTCTGAATATTGTTTATGAAGATGATGAGCTGCTCGTTGTCAATAAACCGGCGGGACTTGTAGTTCACCCCGGGCATGGCAATTACTCGGGAACTTTGGTCAACGCTCTCGCCTACCATTTCAAGGACAATCCCAATTACGACGTAAACGACCCTCGCATGGGACTTGTACACCGAATCGACAAAGATACTTCCGGGTTACTTGTAATAGCAAAAACGCCCGATGCAAAGACGTCACTTGGCAAACAATTCTTCAACAAGACGACAAAACGACAATACGTAGCTCTCGTGTGGGGAGAAATGGAAAACACCGACGGCACTATTGAGGGTAACATCGGACGTAGTCTTAAAGACCGTCTGCAAATGACCGTATTTCCGGAGGGAGATATGGGTAAGCATGCAGTAACTCACTATCATACAATAGAAAATTTACGCCATGTGGCACTCGTGAGATGTCAACTCGAAACCGGACGTACTCACCAGATTCGCGTGCATATGAAGCACATCGGTCACCCTCTATTCAACGATGCAAGATATGGCGGCGATAAAATTCTACGAGGCGTGAATTCAGGAAAATATATGCAATTCATTCGCAATTGTTTCGACATTTGCCCACGTCAGGCACTACATGCAAAAACTCTCGGATTCGTGCACCCCAAAACAGGGCAACAGATGGACTTCGACAGCGAAATACCCTATGATATGAATCAATTAATAGCTAAATGGGAAAATTATATTTACGGAAAAGATGAAGAAATTTAATAACAAAATTTCCAAAACACTTTAATTATTGAACAATTTATATTAACTTTGGAAAAGTAAGTATAGTTAATTTTGATTATATGGATTGCGAAGAAATTAAAGTTCCTGAAGAATTTTCAGATATATGCCCTTTTAGTGACAAAGAATTTCATAGCGAAATGTCGCAATTAGTGGAAGAACCCGGCTTTAAGCATGCCGTCACCTACGTTATGCCTAACATAGACTATGACAAATTCTGTGAACAGCTATTAAAAATCGACAACAAACGGGATTTCCAAGTCAACATAATGCATCCATTCTTGGAAATGCTTGAGCATAAGACAACTGCAGGTGTATCATGCGATGGAATTGAAAGAATTGATGATAATACACCTAATGTATTTATTACTAATCATCGCGACATCGTGCTTGATGCTTCTTTCTTAAATATATGCCTAATTCGTCACAACAAACCAACTACAGAAGTGGCAATCGGAAATAATTTGCTTATTTACGATTGGATTTCGGCTCTTGTAAGGCTTAACAAGAGTTTCATTGTGAAACGTGACATGAGCAAGCGCCAGACGTTTGAAGCTGCACAGCAACTTTCGGGCTACATACATTTCACATTGACGCAAAAAAAGCAATCGGTGTGGATTGCACAACGCGAAGGTCGTGCAAAAGATAGCAATGACCGCACGCAAGAGAGTTTAGTAAAAATGTTGGCTCTCGGAGGAGGCAGAAATATGATTGAAAGCCTAAAAGAAATCAATCTTATGCCGGTTTCTATTAGTTACGAATACGACCCTAACGATTATCTTAAAGCGAAAGAATTCCTTTTAAAGAGCAAAAACCCCAACTTCAAGAAATCGCAACGCGATGACTTGTTCAGTATGGAAACCGGTTTACTTCAACATAAAGGCAGAGTTCACTTCAAATTTGCCGGGTGCATCAATGATCAGCTCGATGCCATACCCACCGACATTGATAAAAACGAGCTTGTGAGAACAATATGCCATATCATCGACAGAGCTATACACTTGAATTATCGCATATATCCTTGTAATTACATTTCTTATGATATGGTCACAGGAAGCAATGGATTTAGCGACAAATACACTGAATCTCAAAAGGCAGAGTTCCTTGACTACGTGGAAAAGCAAATAAAGAAAGTTGACATTCCGGTAGAAGATTCTGATATTGAATATATGCGCCACATGATTCTAACAATGTATTCAAATCCATTGACGAATCAACTTAAAGCTATTGAAGAGATACAGAGTTAGTAACAACCTTATAATTATTCGCCATTTATGAGGCTTCAGCTACTGCCTATTATCTTCATGGTGATATTGAATATTGCCATTGATGCACGATATTTTCTACTTTTCAGGAAATATAGGAGTCATCAATGGCTTCAGCATTTATACACAGCGCTTTCGCTACTTCTTATCGGTGTTATAGTATTAGCTGTAGCAATGCCGCGTCGCTCAATCGGCGATGATGGGCTTCGACTGATTATGTGGCTTTTGTTCGGCTATTTTTCTTTCTATATCCCAAAATATTTTGCATTAATAACTGAGGGGTTGTTTAATCTGCCTCGGATATTCAAGAAAAAGGCAATAAGGGGTAGTATTATTTATTCTGCCATTGTCGGTATTGTAGTATTTTTCAGTTTGTGGTGGGGAGCAATATTCACTCGTAACGCCATAGATATAAAGGAGGTGGAAATTGAGTTTGCCAACCTGCCCTATCAATTCAATGGATATAGAATTGTACAATTTTCCGATGTACATTTAGGCAGTTATGGCTCGGATACTACATATATTAGTAAAGTAGTTGATGAAATTAATCGTTTACAACCAAATCTTATTTGCTTCACCGGCGACTTGGTTAACAGATGCACCAAAGAGGCTATGCCTTTCAAAAATGTACTGAGTCGACTTTATGCACCCGATGGCGTTTTATCTATATTAGGGAACCACGACTATGGTGATTATATGGATTGGCCGACACCTGAGGCACGAACAGCCAATAACAAAAGTATGAAAAAGCTACAAAAAGAAATGGGTTGGCATCTTATGAACAACACCGACACAATAATACGCCGCGGCGAGAATCATATATGCATAATCGGAGTGGAAAATTGGGGAGAACCGCCTTTCCCAAAATATGGAAAATTGTCAAAAGCTCACCATGCGCTCAATGATAAGGATTTTAAAATTCTGCTATCTCACAACTCGAAACATTGGAGAGGGGAAGTAATTCCGAAGTCAAATATCGACTTGATGCTCGCAGGTCACACTCATGCTATGCAGATTGAACTCAATTTGTGGGGATTGCGACTATCGCCATCGGCTCTAAGATATAAAGAGTGGGGTGGCCTTTATGAACAAGGCTTGCAGAAACTATATGTAAATATAGGCATTGGAGAAGTGGCTATCCCTATGCGACTTGGAGCAAAGCCGGAAATTACATTAATTACACTGAAAAGAAAGCAATAATACACTTTAACATTGGACAAAATAATTAAAATAATATCTGCCGAACTTCAAATCAGCGAAGTTCAAGTGAAAAACACTTATAAGTTACTTGAAGCAGGAGCAACAATTCCTTTCATTAGTCGCTATCGAAAAGAAGTAACGGGTGGACTCGATGAAGTAATGATTCAAAGCATCTTCAAGCGAAAAGGCGAACTTGAAGACATAGTTAAGCGTAAAGCCACTATTTTGGTATCAATAGGCGAAACAGGAAAGCTGACCGGTGATTTGAAAAATAAAATTGACGAATGTTGGTCGGCACAGGAGCTTGAGGATATATATATGCCATTCAAGCCAAAGCGTCGCACTCGCGCAGAAATTGCCCGCAATAACGGATTAGAGCCTCTTGCGAAAATAATAATGTCGCAGCACAATGATGATATTGAAGATATTGCGTATAGATTTTTAAACAAAGACATTAAAGACACCGATAGTGCTATAAATGGAGCACTTGATATAATAGCCGAATGGATATCTGAAAAAGATTCTGTCAGGAATGTCGTGAGAAATTCTTTCCGGCGTTCTGCAACAATATCTTGCAAAGTAATTAAAGGGAAAGAAGCTGAAGCTGAAAAGTATCAGAATTATTTCGATAATTCAGAGCTTTTAAAGCGGTGTTCTTCGCATCGATTGCTTGCAATGCGCAGAGGCGAAAAAGAGGGATTCTTGAAGGTATCGATAAAGAACGATGACGATATGGCAATATCCGGAATACTACGATTGGTAGTAAAAGGCAAAAGCGCATCGTCTGATATGGTTGAGGAAGCGGCTATTGACAGCTACAAACGGTTGATTCGCCCCTCAATCGAAACGGAATTTGCTGCAAGTTCAAAGGTAAAAGCCGATGATGAGGCTATAGAAATGTTTGCTCGAAACTTGCGACAATTGCTCTTTGCCCCACCTCTCGGGCATAAGCGAGTCCTTGCCATTGACCCAGGATATCGCACAGGGTGTAAAGTAGTATGCCTTGATGAACAAGGCAATCTGCTCCATAACGACACAATATTTCCCACACCTCCGCGCTATGATTTCGCAGGAGCGGCAAAAAAGGTATCGCATCTTGTAGAAGCCTATAAAATCGATGCAATTGCACTTGGCAACGGCACGGCGAGTCGGGAAACGGAAAAATTTCTTACATCACTTCGATACAATAAAGACGTCAGTGTATATGTAGTGAGTGAAAGTGGAGCCTCAATATATTCGGCATCGAAAATTGCAAGAGAGGAATTCCCCGACAAAGACGTCACAGTGCGTGGAGCAGTGTCAATTGGTCGACGATTGATTGACCCGCTTGCCGAATTAGTGAAAATTGAGCCAAAATCAATAGGAGTGGGACAATATCAGCACGATGTTGACCAAAATAAGTTGAAACAAGCTCTTAATTTCACAGTGGAAAGTTGTGTGAATAGTGTGGGCGTGAATATCAACACCGCTTCACGCGAGTTGCTCACTTATGTTGCGGGATTAGGACCACAATTAGCGCAAAACATTGTGAACTATCGTGCAGAGAAAGGCGATTTCAATTCACGAAAGGAAATTATGAATGTCCCAAGAATGGGAGCTAAAGCGTTCCAACAGGCTGCCGGATTCCTTCGTGTACCGGGTAGCATAAATCCACTTGACAACTCGGCAGTACACCCCGAGCGATATGAACTTGTCGAAAAAATTGCTGCCGATTGTGGCTGCACAATCAATGAATTAATTGGGAATGCATCATTAAGAAGCAAAATCGATATCAATAAATATATCAATGCCGATGTTGGATTACCTACGCTAAATGACATACTTGATGAATTAGAAAAGCCCGGGCGTGACCCTCGAAACGACATCGGTACAATGAATTTCGATGATAGAATTACCGACATATCCTGTCTAACCACCGGAATGGAACTTAATGGTATTGTTACAAATATTACGCAATTTGGAGCATTTGTAGATATCGGCATTCACGAGAATGGCTTAGTCCATATTTCAGAGATATGCGACCATTATATATCGTCACCATCTGAAGTGTTATCACTTCATCAACACGTAAGAGTTAAAGTTAAAGAAATAGATAAAGAAAGGAAGCGTATAAGTCTTTCTATGAAAGGAGTACAACAATGAACACATTGGTTTTAAGCATAGGCAGTAACAGCCGCGACCGTGAGTGGCAGATGCGGCACTGCATCGAATGGCTAAAGCATATTCTTAGTAGCGTGAAGGTATCATCGATTTACAATTCAGTAGCAGTCAACAATCGTGATACCGACTACTTAAATGCCGTGATGATTGCAAGCACGAAAAAAGGGCTTGAAGATATTTCAGCACTGATGAAACAATATGAAACAGTGTGCGGACGCACTCCGGCAAGTAAGTTACAAGGAGAAATTCCAATAGATATTGATATCGTTCTATGGAATAACGATGTAATACGTCAACGCGACTTTGCCCAACAGTATTTTCAACGAGGTTGGCAGGAACTCAAAGAAGTGGAAATATAATTTCATTAGTGTTATTTTCTAACAAAACATAGCAAATAAAATGACTGATATTTTCAAGCAACGGATTGATGAGCTACGTCAAGAACTGAATAGACATAACTATAACTATTATGTTCTCAATAGTCCGGAAATTTCCGACAAGGAATTCGATGACTTAATGCGAGAACTTCAATCACTTGAAGAAGCTCACCCGGAATATTACGACAGTTATTCACCTACTCAGCGTGTGGGTAGCGATATTAACACCGCTTTCACACAAGTCGCACACGAGCGTCCTATGATGTCGCTCAGCAATTCCTATTCTATTGCAGAAGTTGAAGACTTTCTTCGTAGGGCTAAGAATGGCTTAAATGGTGAAAGTTGCGAGATTGTGGGTGAAATGAAATTCGATGGAACATCAATTTCTCTTTCATATGAGAATGGCAGATTGACGCGAGCCGTTACAAGAGGTGACGGAGTGAGAGGTGACGATGTCACTGCCAATGTGATGACTATAAAAAGTATTCCTCTGCAACTTCAAGGCACCGGATACCCCGATAAATTTGAGGTTAGAGGAGAAATACTTATGCCCTGGAAGTCTTTTGAAGAACTTAATAAAGAGCGAGCTTACAATGAGGAACCGCTTTTCGCTAATCCAAGAAATGCGGCTGCCGGGACACTTAAACTTCAGAATTCAGCAGAAGTGGCACGCCGTGGTCTTGATGCTTATATTTATTATTTGCTTGGCGATAATCTGCCATTCGATAACCACTACGAAAACATGATGGCGGTGAAGAAGTGGGGATTTAAAGTATCGGAAGCAATGACTATATTACCCTCAATAGATGCTGTGAGTGATTTTATTGCTTATTGGGATATAGAGAGGAAAAAGCTCCCTGTGGCAACCGACGGACTCGTGTTCAAAATTAATTCTCTTCGCCAACAATTAAATCTCGGCTCTACAGCAAAATCTCCACGATGGGCAATTGCATATAAATTTCAAGCCGAAAGGGCATGCACAAAGCTACAATATGTATCGTTTGAAGTAGGTCGCACGGGTGTTATTACTCCCGTGGCAAATCTTGAACCTGTTCTTCTATCGGGAACAATCGTCAAGCGTGCATCGCTTCACAATGAAGATATCATTAGAACGCTCGATATCCATGATAACGATATGCTCTATGTGGAAAAAGGTGGAGAAATTATTCCTAAAATAGTAGGAGTGGATTTAAGTAGCCGTATAGCCACAAGTACCCCCATAAAATTCATTGAAGAGTGTCCGGTTTGTGGCACAAAGCTAAAGCGCATTGAGGGCGAAGCAGCATGGGTATGCCCCAACAGCGAGCACTGTACTCCCCAAATTACAGGCAAAATAGAGCATTTCGTTGGTCGCAGAATGATGAATATCGATGGCATTGGGGAGGAACTTGCCGAACAGCTATTTACGACCGGATTAGTGAAAAATATAGCCGATATTTACGACCTTACAATCGAACGACTGCTCACTTTAGACCGTTTCGGCTTAAAATCCGCTCAAAGAATAATGAATGGCATTCACGATTCATTGAAAGTTCCTTTTGAAAGAGTTATTTTTGCACTATCTATCCCCTACGTTGGTGAAACAGTAGCAAAAAAGCTCGCATTTGCATGCCACGATATTGATACACTAATGTCGATGAATGAGCTTCAACTTGCATCAATTGATGAAATTGGCTCTAAAATTGCCGAAAGCGTTACCGGATTCTTCAGCAATGAAAACAATCGCGCTATTATTGAAAGGCTTAGAAATGCAGGTTTACAGATGTCGCTTTCAGCAGATAGAGTAACACGCACAAGCGATAAACTTGCAGGAAAATCTATTGTAATCAGCGGCGTATTTGCAAAACATTCTCGCGATGAATACAAAAAGCTAATCGAACAAAATGGTGGCAAAAATGTAGGCTCAATATCCTCAAAGACCGATTTTATTCTTGCCGGAGAGAATATGGGGCCTGCAAAATTAGAAAAAGCCAATAAACTTGCTATTCCAATTATTAATGAAGACCAATTCCTGAATATGATTGAATGAGTGAGATGTTAATTCTCACTCATTCATTTTGTAGGGAATTAACGGACCATAAACAGTCAACTTTTGTGAATGAAAATTTGGACTCACAATAGCCATTGCACTATTTCCTCCTTTATATACCACAATGCTTATTTGTGCCGAAATTGCTACACCTTGCACACTAAAATCGTAGCACAAATCACCTTTCTTAGTCTGTGAACGCTTTAATCCGCTTACTGCGCCCTCCACAGTAATTCCTCCAAGTCCATTTAAGCCCGGCGCTCCATTATCAAAGGCAATTTGCACTGTGGCTTCATCACCTTGCAAAAGAATAAAATTAGTGCTCGAATTTGGCGATGAGAACATTCGTCCACTATTCCCCATTGTCATTCTATCAGCAGTAATAACGAAATATGCTGAATCAAGGGCATTCGATGCCTCAATAAATGCTACCGAATCAGCCATCGCTTTCAGTCTTTTTTCTCTCGCTTTACGCTCAGCTTTTGTTTCATTCTGTGGCACACCTCGCACCTGCTTAATTGTCTGCGAGTAGACATTCTGACTACATACAGAAATTACCAAAATTGCAATTATCAACTTTATTGTTTTCATAATTCAGTAACTAT
>CAMEKH010000002.1 GCA_945921235.1 uncultured Prevotellaceae bacterium
GACGGCTATCGAAGGCACCGTTGCCGCACCCCGCCACACCGACAAGGCACAAGCAACTCAAGGCTATATGCAACCAAAATTTCCGCATCTCACAGGCAAAGTTACATAATTTAATGGAAACCGTCAACTGCCGTGAGAGTGAATAGTGGTAGATTCGCTTTTTTCTATGAAAGGAATTATTGGTTCTTAAATTCTACTAAAAGTAAAGTCGGACTATTAATTTAGCTTAAATGATAGCGATTTATGATACAACATATCGAATAAAATTCTACTTTTACAGCGGAAATCAAAAGTTAATATTTAACTTATTAAAATTTAAAAACGGAATTAATTTAACATTAAGGTTTATGAAGCAGAACAGTAAATTAGCACTGATGATTTTCGGTGCATCAGTTTTAGGGTCGGCAGCAACGATTTTTGCGACTTCAGCTTTAAAGCAATCCAATGGTTTTTCCGACACATATTTTTCCTCGACAGAACAGGAACAAAATAGCGGTTTCATACGCACGGCGGCGAGAGTAGCGTCGGTGGAAACGGATTTCACTGTAGCAGCTGAGAAGTCGATAAATGCGGTGGTGAGTGTGAAACCCTTTGCAACGCCGAAGGCACAGCCTCAAACGGGCGGTTTTTTCATGGACCCGTTTGAGTTTTTCTTCGGGCCCAATAATGGCGGTTCGCAGCGCAGGCAGCAACAAAGCACGGAGGATATGAAGCCCCAGCAGCTTGGACTTGGGTCGGGAGTAATAATCAGTGACAATGGATATATAGTTACAAATAATCATGTTATTAATGGTGCGGAGAAGGTGGAAATCACGCTCAATGACAATAGAACATTCAATGCAAAGATTATAGGAAGCGATGCCACATCAGACCTTGCATTATTGAAGATAGAGGCGGAAAATCTGCCGGTTATCACTTTTGGCGATTCCGATGCAATAAAGGTGGGCGAGTGGGTGCTTGCTGTGGGAAATCCATTCGGCTTCACATCGACGGTAACGGCAGGAATAGTAAGTGCAAAAGCGCGTAGCATCAGCCAAGCTACACATGGGCGCAGCATGGGCATTGAATCGTTCATACAGACCGATGCAGCGGTGAATCCCGGCAATAGTGGCGGTGCTCTTGTGAACACTCAAGGAGAGCTTGTGGGCATAAACACAGCCATTTATTCGCAGACGGGGAATTATGCAGGATATTCCTTTGCCATACCATCGGTTTTGGTGAAGAAGATAATAGAGGATATAAAGCAGTATGGAACAGTGCAGCGTGCAGTACTCGGTATTTCGTTTACGGAATTGACAGCAGAGATGGCTGAGGAGAAGAAAATCACTGCAACTAATGAGGGCATATATGTGGCAAAAGTGACCGACCGCAGTGCGGCCATGGAAGCCGGACTGAAAGAGGGTGACGTAATCATAAAGATAAATGGCAATGATGTGAAGAACAATGGCCAAATGATGGAGCAGATGAACAAGTTGCGTCCGGGCGATGTGGCAGTGTTTACATATATACGCGACAATAAGACACTTAATACGAAGGTTACATTGAAGAATAATCAAGGTAACACATCAATTACCAAGGCCAGTGATGTAATAGACCTGGGGTGCTCGTTCAAGAAATTGTCGGCAGCCAAGAAGAAAGAACTTCAAATCAGCAATGGTGTGGAAGTAGTGGGGCTTAAGTCAGGCAAATTCAAGAGTAATGGAATAAAAGAGGGCTTCGTAATTACTGAAATCAACAATGTGCCTGTAGGCTCGCAGGAAGATGTGGAGAATATCTACAATTCTATTATGAAGTCGACTGAAAGTGATAAAGTGATGTTCATTGTAGGTCTTTATCCCACAGGAGCCAAGAAATACTATGCGGTTGACTTGAGCGATTGACCCGGTGAAGAGTTGAAACAATGATAAAATAGAACTAAAAAGGGGCGTCCACATTGGTGAGCGCCCCTTTTTAGTTATAAGCAATAAATCGAGAGGGAGAGAGAATATTATTAATTGCAGTGCCTTATTATTCGTCGTAATTGTGTTCGTTGACCATTTTGTTTAGGAAATAAGCCTCCGATTTCAGCAAGTTGCGCGATTGCAAGACTATTATTTTAGTTTCGCTAAGGATATTCATGTAGAGGGCACTTGCCTTTGTGCTGCCATCTTGAGTCTTCAATCGGCGAATTTGGTTTTTAATACATTCGGCAATGGTGTCGAAAAGGCGGTCGCGCATCTCAAGCACTTCGTCGAGTTGAGAGAAATCTTTGGCGCGAAGCATATCGTTCACTTTGTTGAAAATATTGTCGACTTCGTCGTTGATGATTTTCAAGTCATTAATTTGCTCTTCCGACAAGCCCTTGTGGTTGTTGTTGATATGTTCGTAGGCAGGGCGGGTGATGTGGAGCAATGCTTTAGCCGTTTCATTGAGGTAATCGACCACTTGCACATAGTAGTGTCCGGTTTCGATGTTCTGTTCCTGCAATTTTTTCAGTGTGTCGAAAATACCATATTTGTGTTTGGTCGTTTCCTTGTAGATAGCCTCCGATTGGAGCACTGTTTCTTTGAGCACCTTTCGGTTTTCGGTGAAAAGAGCAACGAGCACGTGATTATAGATTGCTGAAAGCTCTTCCATAAGAGTGCAAACCGATTTAGTGCAAGAGTAGAGCACATCTTTGGCATCGGAATTGTCGGCGATAATAGGGGCTATATTTTCATCTTTCTTCTTTGATTTGAAAATCAAGTTATAGCAGAGAGCATAACCGCAGATAATCACTACAATAATCAAAGCCGGCCAGCCGCCCCACACTAAAGAAGAAGCGATGATGAAAGCTATAACGAAACCGGCAATCGCCGTCATAAACCAGCCTGAAATCACTACCATAACGCCTGTGATGCGATAAACTGCGCTGTCGCGTCCCCAAGCTCTGTCGGCAAGCGAAGAACCCATAGCCACCATAAATACCACGTAGGTAGTTGAAAGCGGCAATTTAAATGAAGTACCGATGCAAATCAGAATTGCGGCAGCAGCAAGGTTCACCACGGCGCGCACATTATCGTAAGCCACATTTCCGCGCTCGTTTTCGGGGAGTTGCGTGAATCGGCGGTCGATACTTGATGCAACGGAAGCCGGCATCAATTTCTTGTAGACGCTATTGGCGGCTATAGCAAATCTCACGAGAGTGCGAGAGAATAGCGAAGAGCCGAATTTTTCGTCTTGTGTGTGCTGCGATGACAAGTCGAGTTGAGTCTGTGCCACGCGCATTGCGCTACGAGAGAAAAACAGAGTGAGAATCATTATTATACCCGCTAAAATCAATATCAGAGGGTTGACTTGGGCAGGCTTGCTGAGTTCAGCCATCATCATCGACTCATTGCCACTGTTAAGAGCGATATTGTAGGAATCGATTCCGGCAATAGGAACACCAATAAAGTTCACGAGGTCATTTCCTGCAAAAGCCAAGGCAAGAGCAAACGTACCCGAGAGGATAGTGATTTTCAGAATGTTCACTTTTAATTTTTGCAGCAGAAGAAGTATTGCCGAAGATGCAATCCAAGCTACAAGCAACACCGTGAAGATGTTATTGTTGATGTCGTGGAGAAATTCCTCGGTGAATAGCCCTGAGCTTTTCATTCCCTTAAAAATTGCGAAATAGAGGATTCCAACGATAGAAATTCCGCACCAGAATGCGCCATAGCGACTGAATGCTTTAGCGTATTTGAAAGAGAATAGCATTCGAGAGAAATACATCAGCACGGAACCTACAACGAAAGATATAGCCACCGACACTAAAATACCCGAAATCATGACGAGAGCTTTTCCGCTATTGATGAACTGACCCACATCAGCAATAGTCAAGCCGCTGTCTTGAGAAATCTTGTAGACTGCGACAGCCACGGCACTTCCCAAAAGTTCGAAGATTAGTGACACGGTAGTGGAAGTGGGGAGCCCGAGAGAGTTAAAAGTGTTAAGCAAAATCACGTCGGCAAGCATAACACCCGCAAAAAGGAACATGATTTCGTTGAACGAGAACATTTCCGGGTAGAACACGCCTTTACGTGCCACTTCCATCATTCCGTTAGATGTGACAACGCCCACGAGAATACCCAGTGCGGCTACGCCGAGAATCACTTTCATCGGGGCAACTTTGGCTCCGAGAGCCGAATTAAGGAAATTTACAGCATCATTAGCCACACCGACTATCAAATCGAGCACGGCAAGCAGTGCTAAGATGATGATAATCACCGTAAAAATAGGACTCATAATAAATTGAAATTTATATTAGTAAATATGTTATTTGTGCAGAGTAAATACAAATTCAAGACCGCCGGCAAAGCGGTTGGACACACTAATGGTGCCCTGATGGAATAATACTGCGTTTTTCACAATAGCCAATCCGAGTCCGGTGCCGCCCATTTTGCGTGAGCGACCTTCATCGACACGATAGAACCGCTCGAACAGCCGATGTAAATGCTCGGTCGATACGCCAACGCCATTATCGAAGAAACAGAATTTATAGAAATCGGCATCTTCGCCAATAAGTTGGATAAAGATATCACGTCCGCCCGAATAAGCAATTGAATTTGATGTGAGATTGTAGAATATAGATTCAATAAGGCTTGAATTCCCGTTGACAATTACATTGTCGGGGACATCAATATTCACCCTCATTCGTTTTTCGGGAGGATACAAGCTCACCGCTTCTTTAACATCGGCAATGATATTGCTGATGTTGACAGGAGTTTTTTCAATTTTATCTCCGGCTTCCGAAATACGAGTAATCACCGAAATGTCGCGCAAAAGAGAGCAGAGCCGGTTAGCGTTGTCGTAGGCTTTATGGAGCAGGTCGTTGACTGCATTGTCGGTAAGTTTATCGTGATTGTTCACAATAGTTTCGAGGCAAGCCTGAATGGCGTGAACCGGAGTTTTCAGCTCGTGATTAATATTATTGGTTAATTGGTGCTTAATTCTCACCTTTTCTTGTTCTTCAAAAATAGCGTTTTTGAGATTTTCGTCGCGCTCTTGAGCTGTTTTTTTGAGATTTTTATATAGGTTAACGATGTTTCGGGATATTTCGCCCAATTCATCTTGAGGAAAACTTTCGGTATTGTAAGTGAGAACATTTCCATTTTCAGCCTGTTCGGCAAAGTCGCGCAGGTTTTTCACATTCTGGCCGATTCTTCTCGATGCGAAATAAGCCACCACGCTCACCACTATAGCCATAGCGAGAATCAGCCAAATGTAGATAGAATCAATTTTCAGGTTGGCATAAAGAGAAGAGTTGTAGGGGAGAGCCGAGCGGATAATAATGCCATTTCCTTTAGTAGCCGAATAGAAATAGTTAATAGAAGTGCTTTGTGATTGGCGGCGAATGGTGTAGCCATCGCCATGTTTCAAAGCCTCTTGGATTTCATAGCGGGAGCTATGGTTGGCGAGGAAAGGTTCGCCGGTGGAGTCGTAGAGAACATTACCGTTGTAGTCAACAATTGTTATGCGCATAGAGTCGGCTTTCACAATGCGGTCGATGTCACTGAAGTCACCGACAGAGTCGGCTTGAATCATACGCAATAAGCCCTTGTTGTACACTTGCAGCTGAGCGTTGAGTGATTGGACTTTGTACTCTTTTTCGCGAGTGTACTGCAATATGAAAAAAGCAAAAGTTAAAATCCAGGTAAAAACTACAATCAGGAAGAATAGTCGCGTCTGGTAGTTGTAATTATTCTTTGAAGCCATACCCGTAGCCCAATTTAGTTATAATATTATTCCCGTAGTCACCAATTTTTTTGCGCAGGCGGTTGATGTTAACATCAATTGTGCGGTCAATCACCACCACATCATCTTCCCATACGCGGTCAAGAATCTCCTCACGAGAGAAGATGCGACCACGATTGAGTAAAAGAAGTTTAAGAATTTCAAATTCCTTTTTAGTCAAAGCGACTTCAGTATCTCCGATATGGCA
Source organism: uncultured Prevotellaceae bacterium (assembly GCA_945921235.1). Lineage (GTDB taxonomy): Bacteria > Bacteroidota > Bacteroidia > Bacteroidales > Muribaculaceae > CALZFJ01. Next base: position 5,942 of record CAMEKH010000002.1, read on the forward strand.
TTGTTTTTTAGCGATATTCAATGATAGATTCCCGAAAACAACAATATCATCGGATTTATCTCCTTTTTCGGCTCTACGAAGCACGCTTTTTACTCTCAATATAAGCTCTTTCATTGAAAAAGGCTTTTTGATATAGTCGTCGATTCCGCGGCTAAAGCCTTCCACCAAATCATCTTCTTGGTCCTTGGCAGTACAGATGATTATAGGCACATCTTTCACCTCCGGGGTATTACGAATTGTAGTAGCCAATTCAAATCCGCTCATTTCGCCCATCATCACATCGAGAATAAATAATCGGTAATCGGATAGATTGCGTTGGAGAACTTCTTCGGCAGAATTTGCAGTGTCGACAGCATAACCTTCAAGTTCGAGATTCAGCTTAATAACGTCGCAAATTGTTTCTTCGTCGTCAACAACAATGATTTTATTGCCATGAGCCATAATAAATATCGTTTTTTTCGTTTTTTCTGTTGCAAAAATAAGATATGATTTTTCAATATATATAACAAATTTATAACATTTTGAGGAGAACAATAAATAAAGAATATAGAAAGCCGTCAGGATAGCGTAAAATGTGGCACAATGTCAATATTTTAGTGTTGAAATAGCAGTTGGTATTAATATTTTTGCTACATTTGTACTTGATTTTAAGAAAATGCAATATTTATAAGATAACGAAAAAACTGATACTTTAAAAACTTAAGTTACATATAATAAATAAGCTATGGCAGATAACAAAGAAAAACTGTTCGACCAGTTTCCTCCTATCAGCACTGAAGAATGGAGGGCAAAAGTCGAAGTAGACCTTAAGGGCGCTGACTTCAATAAAAAGTTGGTTTGGCGCACAAATGAGGGTTTCAATGTTCAGCCAATGTATCGTGCTGAAGATATTAAGGACCTGAAAACAACCGATTCATTACCCGGAGAATATCCGTTTGTTCGTGGAACTAAGACCGACAACGATTGGTATGTACGTCAGGAAATTGAAGTTAGTTGTCCGAAAGAAGCCAATGAAAAGGCACTGGAAATTCTCGGAAAAGGAGTTACGTCATTGGGCTTTACCCTCAAAGAGGACCTCGACGCCGAAGGAATAAAGACCTTGCTTTCAGGCATTGATGTAGCCAAGGTTGAAATTAACTTCAATTGCTGTCCGAACAAGGCATTACAGCTCGCTACCGACCTTGTGGCATACATTAAGGCAGCAAACGCTACCGACACATTCAAGGGCGCGATAGGATTCGACCCCTTCCGTCGATTGCTGAAGCATGGCAAGGATTTCCCTAAGGATATCAAAGAAATAGCCGTGGCACTTGTTGAGGTGGCAGCCGACGTTAAGGGACTGAGAGTATTGGCAGTTAATTCCGACAAATTGTGTAATGCCGGAGCATATATTTATCAAGAGTTGGGATATGCATTATCGTGGGGTAATGAATGGATGAGTATGCTCACCGATGCAGGAGTTGACTCTACAGAAGTAGCCAAGAACATCAAGTTCAATATGGGTATATCGTCCAATTACTTTATGGAGATAGCCAAATTCCGTGCTGCACGTATGCTATGGGCGCAAATTGTGAAGCAATATGAGCCAAAGTGCGATTGTGCGTGCAAGATGAATGTTCATGCCACTACATCGGAGTTTAACCAGACAATATTCGATGCACATGTTAACCTACTTCGTTCGCAGACCGAATCAATGTCGGCAGCACTTGCGGGAGTGGATTCAATCACGGTAACACCATTTGACAAGCAATTCAAGACACCTGATGATTTCTCGGAGCGCATAGCTCGCAACCAGCAGTTATTGCTGAAAGAGGAGAGTCATCTCGACAAGATAGTAGACCCGGCAGGAGGCTCATATTATGTAGAAACGCTTACTATGTCGATTGCCAATGAAGCATGGAAGTTGTTCCTTGAAGTTGAGGAAAAGGGCGGATTCTATGCTGCATTGAAAGCCGGACAAGTGCAAGCCGCAGTGAACGAGTCGTCGGATAAGCGTCACACTGATGTGGCACGTCGCAAAGAGTCGTTGCTTGGAACCAATCAGTTCCCGAATTTCAATGAAATAGCTAAAGACAAGATAGAGTGTGAAGGAGGTAAATGCTGTTGCGGACACAATAGCGGAGCAGAAGAGTCTGATGCTGTGGAGGCATTGAAGAACACTCGTGCGGCAAGCGAATTTGAAGCATTGCGTCTTGAAACAGAGCGTTCGGGCAAGCGTCCGAAAGTGTTTATGCTCACGATAGGAAATTTGGCTATGCGATTGGCACGTTCTCAATTCTCAGCTAATTTCTTTGCATGTGCAGGTTATCAGATTATTGATAATCTTGGGTTTGAGACCGTTCAGCAGGGTATAGATGCCGCAGTAGAGAAACAAGCCGATGTAGTGGTTCTTTGCTCAAGCGACGATGAATATGCCACATTTGCGCCTGAGGCATATAAGGCACTTGCCAGACGTGCAGAGTTTGTGGTAGCAGGAGCACCTGCATGCAGCGACGACTTGAAGGCAATAGGCATTACCGAGTTTGTAAATGTTCGTAGCAATGTGTTAGAAACATTAAAGGCTTTCAACGCTAAATTATTAAAATAAATCGACAATGAGACCAAATTTTAAAAATATAGATATTGCAACCGATGCTTTTAATGTTAAGCATAATGAGATTGCTGAAGGCGAAAAATGGATAACTCCCGAGCTTATTCCTGTAAAGCCTATTTACACAAAAAAGGATTTGGAGGGACTTGAGCACCTCGAATATGTGGCAGGAATACCTCCGTATTTGCGTGGTCCGTATAGTGGTATGTATGCAATGCGTCCGTGGACAATACGTCAATATGCCGGATTCTCTACAGCCGCCGAATCCAATGCGTTCTATCGTCGTAATCTGGCATCAGGACAGAAAGGACTGTCGGTGGCATTTGACCTTGCCACTCACCGCGGTTATGATGCCGACCATCCCCGTGTAGTGGGTGATGTGGGCAAAGCCGGTGTGTCGATATGCTCTATTGAGGATATGAAAGTGCTTTTCGATGGAATACCATTGAACAAGATGTCGGTTTCGATGACAATGAATGGAGCCGTACTACCGGTATTGGCATTCTATATCAATGCCGGATTAGAGCAGGGCGCAAAACTCGATGAGATGGCAGGAACCATTCAGAATGATATTCTGAAGGAATTTATGGTGCGTAACACATATATTTATCCACCGAAATTCTCAATGAAGATTATTGCTGATATTTTTGAGTACACTTCTCAAAATATGCCTAAGTTCAATTCTATTTCTATTTCGGGATACCACATGCAGGAAGCCGGTGCAACATGTGATATTGAGCTTGCCTACACACTATCCGATGGACTTGAATACCTCCGTGCAGGAGTCAATGCAGGCATGAATATCGATGCATTCGCTCCGCGTCTGTCATTCTTCTGGGCAATAGGTATGAACTTCTTTATGGAGATTGCCAAGATGCGTGCTGCACGTATGCTATGGGCAAAGATTGTAAAGCAGTTCAATCCACAGAATCCCAAATCGCTTGCATTGCGTACACACTGCCAGACTTCAGGCTGGTCGTTGACCGAGCAAGACCCGTTCAACAACGTAGGACGTACTTGTATTGAGGCCATGGGAGCCGCACTCGGACATACACAGTCGCTTCACACGAATGCACTTGATGAGGCTATTGCATTGCCAACTGACTTCTCGGCGCGCATAGCACGAAACACTCAGATATATATTCAAGAAGAAACTTACATCACTAAGGAGATTGACCCATGGGCAGGTTCATACTATGTGGAGGCTCTTACTAATGAGATTGCACATAAGGCATGGGAACACTTGCAGGAAATAGAGAAACTTGGCGGTATGGCTAAGGCTATCGAAACCGGAATTCCCAAGATGCGCATCGAAGAGGCTGCTGCTCGCACACAAGCAAGAATTGACTCGGGTAAGCAGACAATAGTTGGTGTGAATAAATATCGTCTTGCCAAGGAAGCTCCTATTGATATTCTTGAAATTGATAACACTGAGGTCCGCAAGGAGCAAATAGAGCGTCTTGAGGTGCTTCGTGCCAATCGTGATGAGGCTGCCGTGAAGAGCGCTCTTGCAGCTATAACCGAGTGTGTGAAGACCGGCGAAGGCAACTTGCTTGACCTCGCAGTGAAGGCTGCAGCCGTGAGAGCTTCATTAGGAGAAATTTCAGATGCCTGCGAGGAAGTCGTAGGACGTTATAAAGCAGTAATTAAAACTATTTCAGGCGTGTATTCATCAGAAACTAAAAACGACCCCGATTTTGAGAAGGCTAAGCAGATGTGTGCCGACTTTGCAAAGAAAGAAGGACGTCAGCCACGTATTATGATAGCCAAAATGGGACAAGATGGACATGACCGTGGAGCAAAGGTTGTAGCTACCGGTTATGCTGATTGTGGATTCGATGTGGATATGGGACCATTGTTCCAGACTCCAGCAGAGGCTGCGCGTCAGGCTGTCGAGAACGATGTGCATATTCTTGGTGTGTCGTCGCTTGCCGCCGGACACAAGACTCTTATTCCACAAGTTATCGATGAGCTGAAGAAACTCGGACGTGAAGATATTGTTGTGATTGCCGGTGGTGTAATTCCTGTTCAAGACTATGACTTCTTGTACAAAGCCGGTGTTGCCGCTATTTTCGGTCCCGGTACTCCGATTACTAAATCGGCAATAAAGATGATAGAGATTCTTAACGGTGAGGAGTAATACTCCGCTCTGTTAATTCGAGATAAAAGATGTCGCACCACAGAAAAAACGGGGGTGCGGCATCTTTTGTATTATGATGTGTTGCGAAGTACTCTGTGAGATGTTAATTCAAGTGTATTGATTGTGCGGCGATAAAGCATAACATTTATTTAATTTTTTATCAGTTTCTTCTCGTTATTTCGAAATAATTCCGTAAATTTGAAAAAAACTATTAAACAACTAGTTATTAACCCTATAATATTAACCTAAAAATGAAAAAGAAATCGTTTATCGCACTCACTTTGTGTGCAGTGTGTGGAGTTTCTTCTATTGCTCAACCTATAGGTGCAAGCAAGCCTGAATTACTCCTAAAGTATGAACACGGATTAATGGCACCCGTGTGGTCGCCAACAGGCGATAGAATAGCAGTAACAACCGACAACTACACCGGCATCTTAGTTGCCGACGCCAATGGCTCTAACCTTATGCCATTAACTCAAGAGGCAGGTGCGGGCTACAAAATGTGCTGGAGCAACGATGGCTCAATGATTCTCGGCAGAACAAATGTAGAGGAAAACCGACTTATGCTTCACGAAGTGAAAGTGTGGAATGTGAACAATGGCAGCTCTCGCACGATTATCGAAAAAACAAGAGAAATCACAGGCACTCCTCTTTGGGAAAATGCAGGCAACGTTGCAGTGGCTTATCGCTCGGGTATTAAATCTTTCAACCTTAAAACTTCTAAAGAAAGAATTTTATCGCAGAGCAACGTTTATTCCATTATGGTGAATGACCCAGCCAATGCTGCTTGTAAAATCTCTTCATTAAAGGAATTTGAGGGCAAAATAATCATAAATCCGTCAATTTCAGCCGATAATAGCACTATAGCATTTCAAATTCCCGGCAAAGGAATCTACACTTGTACCGCCGATGGCTCTCAAGTGAAATTCATCTGTAAAGGCTCTCACCCTACATGGTTGCCCGATGGAAAAACAATTGTCTACACCGTAGTATCAGACGATGGAAGTCGTTTCACCGAATCACATTTATTTGCAATAAATACCACTACTATGAAATCGGTGGAACTGGTGGGCGGTTCCGATATCATTCCTCTCACTCCGGCAGTTTCACCCGACGGGAAAAAGGTGGCTTTCGAGAATGCCGCCGATGCAGCGATTTATGTAATATCTCTTAAATACTAAAAACTTTTGGAGCATGAAAAATATTAAATCTATCATAGGAAAAAGCATATTAGCTATTGCCGCTATTGCTATTACGTCTCCTTGCATTATGTCGATTGAAAAATCGACCGGTTGGGGCGATTTCAAGTTATTCCTTGACCCGGGACACTCCGGGCGCGAGAATAGAGGTCTTTGGGGATATTCTGAAGCCCAAAAAGTGCTTAGCATAGCACTCACTACCAAAGAATATTTGCTGAATTACACCGATATGCCGGCTGAAAACATCAAACTTTGTCGCAAAACCGAGGCAGAAAGCGTTTCTCTCGAGGAGCGCTCTGACATGGCTAATGCGTGGGGTGCTGATTTCTATTATTCGATTCACTCGGATGCTTCGGCCACAGTGAACACCACGGTTACTCTTTTTGGTGGTTGGCGCAACAATGGTGTGGAAGTGGAAAAAACACCTAACGGCGGAAAGGCTTTTGGAGAGTTTCTTAACCCTAATCTCACTGGGGTAATGCGAATCACCACTCGAGGAAATTGGTACGACCGTTGCTACTACGACCGCTCGCCGCAAACCCATGCAAACCAATATCCGTATCTCTCGGTAAATCGACGTTCGAATATGGCATCTCTCCTTAGCGAAGGTGGATACCACACTATTGCTTCTCAGCAACAGCTCAACATTAATAAGGATTACAAGCGCCTTGAGGCTTTTGCTGCGTTCCAATCAATTCTCAGTTACCGCAATATGACAAAACCGGCACAGACTTTTCTTGCAGGTATAATCACTAATTCTGAGAATGAAGTACCTATCGATGGCGTAAAAGTGGAAGTGGACGGACTATCCTACACAACCGATACTTGGGAAAGTGTTTTCAAGGATTATACCAGTAACCGCGACTTAATCCACAATGGGTTCTATCTTTTTGAAAATCTTGAAGCAGGAAAAACCGTTGAGGTGAAATTCTCAGCGCCGGGGTTCGACACAGTGACAAAAACCACTACTATAAAGTCTAACCCCGAAGGACAATCAAATGATAACATTACTTGGCTTGACATCGCCATGACCTCAAACGCTCCGGCTAAAATCGCTACTACATCTATTGAGAATCCTGAATCTGTCACACCGGTTTACCCAATTATCCTCACTTTCTCGCGTAAAATGGATAAACAATCGGTGGAGAAGGCGTTCTCTATCAGCAATAACGGCGAAGTGGCTCTAACGTGGACTAACGATTACACACTGAGCATTGATGTCTCAAAATTGGTCCCACTCAGCTCTTACACTATCACAATTGACGGCTCTATTGCAAAAAACTCCCAGACAGGTCAACTATTTGACGGTAATGGAGATGGAATAGGTGGTGATAATTATTCCGTTACTATTACTATGGCTGAGCCCGATGTTACTCCCGCTAATGTAGTTTCTACCGACCCGGCTATCAATGGCGAGGTCAAATTCACTCTTCGTCCTGTAGTGCGCATAGAATATGACGAAATTCTTGATTGGAACGATGATAAATATGGCAATTCCCTCACTGTTACCGACAAGGATAATAACGAATACGAAGGCGTGCTGACTCACACCATAATAAATGAAGCGTCTGTGCTTCACTTCTTCTTCAAGAACGACTTGCCTCTCGATAAATGTTTCATCGTGAAAGTGAAAGGTGGAATTGCCGACTTATCAGGCAACTTGACCGATGATTTCAGTTTTAAATTCTTATCGGAGTATCGCGACATAGTATCTACCGAGGTGTTGCACCAACTTAATGACGTTTCAGGATTCTGGGCTCCCGATGGCTCCGGTTCTTCTTCGGGACTCACTCAAGAGGCTAATTATTGGACTTCGACCAACATTGGCGTGCGTCTCGACGACCAAAAGAGTGTGAAACTAAAATATGATTTCGACAAATCTTTCAGCGGTGGCTTATGGCAGATTCGTGAATACCATTCAATGCAAAACATCACACGTGCAACCAATGATGGTGTGCTTACATTCTGGCTCTACGGCGACGGCTCAAATAACTCTGTGAGCACGGCTCTACGCGTTCGCACCGGTAATAAAAACGGCGGTATTAAGTATAATCTCAAGCCGATTGACTTCCGCGGCTGGCATTTGATTTCTTGGGACTTAAAGAACGATAGTTATGAGGACTTTACAGGTGTTGATGCTCTTGCCGCCGATTGGCGTCTCGACAGCTTCTTCTTCAAGCACATCAATACCGACAACACTCCCGATGCACCGCAACAGGCATGGAAAGGCGAAGTGTGCTTTGATTTGCTGGAATTCACAAAATTCAACGAATCGGCTGTACGCACGGCTTCTTTCAGCGATATTACAGGAGTTGAAGAAATTAATTCAGCAAATGATGCTATAAAAGTCATTACTGACATCGACAATATCACTGTGTTTGCCGACACGGATATTGCCACAATTGATATCTACAGCATTGCAGGTGCTAAAGTCATTACAGCAAATCCCCTTACAATGCGCACATCTCTTCCGCTCTCTAATCTTGAGTCGGGACTTTACATTGTGAGCATAACTACTGTAGATGGCTCTTCTTTGACAAAGAAATTCATCAAATAAACTGAAATTTCCCTACAACAAAATCAGGGTGAGCTTCAATTGAAGTTCACCCTGATTGTTATAATTAGTTATCTTCGGCTTTTTTTTACATCATGCCGCCCATGCCACCCATACCGGGATTTGGCATTGCCGGTGCCGGATTCTCCTCTTTCTTTTCAGCAATTACGCATTCAGTGGTAAGGAACATTCCAGCTATTGATGCAGCATTCTCAAGTGCCACACGCGTAACTTTTGCAGGGTCAATTACTCCCGACTTAAGCAAGTGCTCAAACTTGTCGGTACGCGCATTGTAACCAAAGTCGCCTTCGCCTTCTTTTACTTTTTGAACGATTACAGCACCCTCCAAACCGGCATTTGCCACAATCTGGCGAAGAGGCTCCTCAATTGCACGACGTATGATTTCAATACCTGTAGTTTCATCGTCGTTATCGCCCTTAAAGTCATCAAGGCTCTTGATTGCACGGATATAAGCTACACCTCCACCCGGTACAATGCCTTCAGCTACAGCTGCACGAGTTGCACTCAAAGCATCATCTACACGGTCTTTCTTCTCTTTCATCTCCACTTCAGATGGCGCACCAATATAAAGCACGGCTACTCCACCTGCAAGTTTTGCAAGACGCTCTTGGAGTTTTTCCTTGTCGTACGATGACTTGGTGATTTCAATCTGAGCTTTAATCTGAGCAACACGCTCTGCAATGCAATCTTTCTCACCATCACCGTTCACGATTGTAGTATTTTCCTTATTCACTGTAACTTTCTCGGCACTACCAAGCAAGTCGATTGTAGCGGCCTCAAGTGTCAAGCCTTTCTCTTCAGAAATTACCACACCTTTGGTAAGGATAGCGATATCTTGAAGCATCTCCTTGCGACGGTCGCCGAAGCCAGGGGCCTTCACGGCGCACACTTTCAATGAGCCGCGCAAGCGGTTGACAACTAATGTAGCCAAAGCCTCACTATCTACATCTTCTGCAATAATAAGCAACGGACGTCCGCTCTGTGCAGTCGATTCAAGGATTGGGAGCATATCCTTCAAAGAAGAAATCTTCTTATCATAGAGAAGAATATAAGGATGGTCCATTTCACACTCCATTTTCTCCGAGTTAGTTACGAAATAGGGTGAGATATATCCGCGGTCGAATTGCATACCCTCCACTACATCTACGCTCGTATCGGTTCCTTTTGCCTCTTCTACCGTAATCACTCCCTCTTTTTTCACTTTCTTCATTGCCTCAGCAATAAGTTTGCCAATTTCAGCGTCGTTATTAGCTGATACTCGTGCAACATTTTCTATCTTCTCAAAATCGTCGCCCACTTCTTCAGCCTGAGCCTTGATAGCCTCTACAACTTTAGCCACAGCTTTGTCAATACCACGCTTGATATCGATAGGATTTGCTCCTGCGGCAACATTCTTCAATCCGGTGTTGACAATTGACTGTGCAAGGACTGTAGCAGTTGTTGTTCCATCGCCGGCATCATCACCCGTCTTCGATGCCACTTCTTTCACCAATTGTGCACCCATGTTCTGGAACTGGTCATCAAGTTCCACTTCTTTTGCCACAGTTACACCATCTTTAGTAATGTGAGGAGCACCGAATTTCTTCTCAATAATAACGTTGCGTCCTTTAGGACCAAGTGTTACTTTCACGGCATTGCTCAATGCATCAACGCCTTTTTTAAGCTCTTCACGGGCTTTAATATCGAATTTAATTTCTTTTGCCATAATAAATATCCTTTCCTATTTTTCGAGATTGTAATTATTTTTCAATAATCGCCAATATATCCGATTGACGCATCATCAAATATTTTACTCCATCAAATTCCAATTCTGTTCCGGAATACTTGCCATAAAGCACGGTATCGCCCACTTTCACTACCATAGCTTCATCTTTTGTGCCATTGCCGATAGCTTTTACAGTACCTTTTAATGGTTTTTCCTTTGCTGAATCAGGAATAATAATACCTCCGCTTGTTACTTCCTCAGCGGCTGCCGGTTCAATAAGAACTCTGTCTGATAATGGTTTAACGTTCATAATTATAAAAATTTAGATAATTCAACTTTAATTTATCGCTCAAGGTGTTGATAACCGCAAGCTTCGAATTGTTATATAGCATATAGCGTGCCAATTCTTTCGGCACGCTATATATCTTGTCATTTTGTCATATCATCACAACTATGACAATTTGTCGTTATTGTTATATAATGTAGCAAGCGATATTTGCCCTAAGGATAGACCATACCGCTTTCTTTGAATTTAGCCACATCAAGTGCTCCCATTCCGGTTTCTTCTATGCCTATCGGCTCATTGTGGTCATTCAGATAATAACGCTTCATATTCTTAAATCCGTGGCTCGCAAGCGACAAGGAGTCATCTCTATATGGGCTGGAAATACCACCAATTTGCATCATCGTGTGAAACATTTCTTTATTCACCGACACAGCTTTATCTACATTCTCCATCATAGCTGTCCACTCTTCGGCATGACGCTCTATATAATCATTTGAGGCCCAGAAGATAAGCGGCACGCACAATTGATAATAAGATGGAATAGGCGAAGCATGCAGAAACAGTTTTCGTGAATCATCGAAGATATCCTCTCCATGGTCCGACGTATAGGCTATAGCAGCCGAACCTCCCCACATTTTCAATGCTCCGATAAGGTGCGACAAGAACCTATCGGTGTATCTTATAGTGTTGTCGTAGGCATTCAAAAGCATATCACGATTCTTGAATTTCGCTTCCATAGCAGTGTCGGGCTTGAAATATGAATCTTCAGCCCTATAGCGCTCTCTGTAATTAAAGTGCGACCCATAAGTATGTAAAACGACAAATACCTTCTGCTTTTTACATTCGGAAAGATGCTTAGCCATTATTTTTAATAGTTCTTCATCATACACATTGGCTGTGGCGGGTAAATCCTCTTTTATGAAAGTGGAAAAATCAGCCTCTTCGCCAAAAAAATCTATAAATGAATGGTTTGGACGCTGATTGGATATAAACATTGTGTAAAATCCCGCCTCCTTAAATGCTGTGATAATACTCTTTTGCGAATATATATCATCGAACCGCTCGGCTGATACTGCCGAAAGTATCATAGGAACACTCTTGTGAGTGGTATTAGATTCGGTGAGTACATCTTTAAACACTGCAAGATTTTTTTCTGCAGCCAATTCCGGTGTCGTGTTACGCTTATAACCATATAACCCGAAATTGCACGCCCGAGCAGTTTCGCCCACTACAAGCACATATATTTCACGCTCATCGGCTGAATGCTCCGATTTAGCTTTGAACGTAAAATCTCGCGATGTTTCAAAATAGAATTTATTGCTCATCTGTCTGCCAATGGCAAGGCTCATATTATATGCTACATTCACCGGATATATATCATGGTGCAACGAAAACCTATCATTAAATATGTAGCAACATACTATCAGCACTGCACCTGCCATAATCCCTATAGCCGAGAGCCTGCGCTGTATTATCAAAAAGCGCTCCGAGAGTGTCGACTTATTCAGCCATGAACGAATCGATAGCACAATCATTGCTCCATAAATGGTAAAGACTATCACCAATGCAGGAATCAAATTGCCAAGCAGTTCTTCTATCTCAACAGAATTAGTAGTTACAACGTTGAGAAACATATCCACAGCAATAACCGATTCGCCGAAGAGATAGAGTAGCACTATCTGAAAAGCATCGTAGAAGATGAATAGAAATAATATCCAAAACATCTTTCCCGGCTTCTTGGCAAATGTGAAAAGATACCAAAACACCGAAAATGGCAACACGATATTGCATACTCTCGTTAATAATGGTAACCGCTCTGTGAAAAACAACACATAGTTAGGCAATGAAATCAGCACTACAAACAAAAAGAAAACAATGTGCTGATTATCTATCCACGATAATATTTTATTAAAATGCTTCATTAATATTAAATGTAAAACCACTTTGTCCCGACTTGCCCATTCCGAAATCAAGACGTACATTCACCCTTTTCTTAAATTCCCAACGATAGCCTATACCATAATTGGGAAGTATATGATTGAACGTACTGCTATCGTGAAAAACATTCCCGGCACCTATCCACACCACTATGCCATTGCGTCGCCACACGTGCTGGCGTAGTTCTACTTGTGCTGCAAGACAATGCTTGTCGCGATAACGACCTTCATAGTATCCACGCATACTGCCACCCATTCCGAGCTTTGCCATATTAGCCCAAGTGGGCGAGCCGAAATTGAATTCTCCCGAAATGTCACCGGCGATTATGCCTCCTTTCCACACCTGTTTGTAGGCACACATTCTCACATTAGTGGTGCTGAAGGCATTATCATTACCAATCCATTTCGGTCGAAACATTTGCGATAAATAAACATAGCAACCTCTACTTGCATTGGTTATCATATCGCGCGAATCATATTGAATGGTAAAGCCCAATCCATAATTATTGAATTTCAACGGCATTCCTTCAAATAGGTGTTGATTCTTGTCGATATTTGAACCTTTTATATAATCCCATGCCAGCATTGGTCCGGCGTAGAGATTTTTTACTATCTTAAAAAGAAATTCCGCCGACACATTTGCCTGAAAACGCTTCATCTGCGTTTCATTATCATCATTATCGGCATTGTCATATCCTATTCCCCAATAATATGTGGGAAATGAATACAAATATAATTTGTAATTCAATCGATAACGGTCGTGAGGAAACAAATTATTTCCTCTTATTCCTACCATCCAAAATCCCACTGTGGAGAAGCTGCTGTAGAGCGACACATTCGATGGTTGCATTGTGTAGTCACACCCCGACATACGATACAAACCTGCGCCTACAAGTCCTATCCCGAATTTCGTATCCGATGAATAATACGGACCTCCTATGAAATTTATATCGAATTTTTTATTATTATCTTTATTGGCATCACTGAAATATGAAATAAACCTCTGGATAAGGTTCTTCTTAATAATAGCTGTATCGCACGACGGCATTGCTTCTTCATGCCTCATGTTTCCTTTCTCCATATCGCAATTCTCAGTCACAAAGCCCAAGCTATCGCTAACTTCATGCGATGCTGATATAGTGCATAATGGAAAAAATATAGTAATTATCAAAACCAACAGATTCTTCATAATAACAAAATCATCATTTTTTCTAAATGGGTTGTAAAATTAGTATTTTTTAATCATATATAGACTATGATTTTCCTACAAAAAACTTAAATCTGACAAAACTACCACTTTTGCTTACCTTTATCCCTTTATTCCATATTCTTTTGGTACTTCTATTCTCTTTCTCCGCAAAATGATATAACTTTGCATTATTATTTAATATAATCTGTGATGAACAATCTTTATTTCAAACTTTTCCTTTCTTTTCTTAAAATAGGAGCTTTCACTTTCGGCGGAGGTTGGGCTATGATTTCAATAATCGAGCGTGAGATTGTCGAAAAACATCAATGGATAACGAAAGCCGATTTTCTCGACTTGCTTGCCGTGGCTCAATCTATGCCGGGAATCCTTGCCGTGAACATATCGGTGGTTATAGGTGATAATCTAAGAGGATTAAAAGGTAGCATAGTGTCGGCTCTCGGTACGATTCTGCCTTCTTTTATTATAATCCTCTCTATTGCAGTTTTCCTCACCCCCGATGCAATCAAGAATAATGAACTTATAAGCAATATTTTCCGTGGTATCCGACCTGCTGTTGTGGCTTTGATTGTTGCTCCGGTACTTACCACTGCAAAAGCTGCCAAAATCAATTGGAAAACGGTTGCTATTCCTATTATTGTGGCGCTGTTTATTTATTCGAAAGTTCCATTCATTTCCAATCCTATTACTTTCATAATTGCAGGCGGATTAGGAGGTTACGTTTATTACATAAAGCATCAAAACGGCTCTATTGCCAATAAAAAGGAGGCTTCGAAATGAGTATATATATCAAACTTATCTGGTCTTACTTGAAAATAGGTCTATTCGGATTTGGCGGTGGATATGCAATGCTTTCACTTATTCAGCGTGAAGTGGTTGATAGTGGTTGGATTTCAAGCACCATGTTCACTGACATTGTTGCTATATCACAAATGACACCCGGACCGATTGGCATCAATAGTGCCACATATATTGGCTATGTTGTTACAGGAAGCGTTTGGGGTTCACTCCTTGCTACATTCACAGTGGTTATGCCTCCATTTATTCTTGTGCTCTATGCAAGCCACTTTATTCGCAAGCACAAAGAAAGTGCAATAATCAAAGGTGTTTTTATGGGATTGCGACCTGTCGTTGTAGGATTAATAGCTTCAGCAGCCTTACTCCTTATGAACAATGATAACTTCGGTTCTACTCACATCGACTGCATTAAGAGTATTGCTATATGCGTAGCATCTTTTTGCATAGTCTACTTCACTAAAATTCACCCTATTTTCGTAATTATAGCCGCCGGAATAATTGGCGCATTAATATATTGAATTATGACCTACCAAGAAACGATTGATTATTTATATACGCAAGTGCCGATGTTCCAACGCATCGGCAGCAAAGCCTATAAACCCGGACTTGAAACAAGCCGACAACTCGATGATATGTTTGGAAACCCACACAAGCAATTCCCTTGCATTCATGTGGCTGGAACAAATGGAAAAGGTTCGGTTTCACACACATTAGCTTCTATTCTTCAAGAGTCGGGATATAAAGTCGGACTATACACATCTCCGCATCTTATCGACTTTAGAGAACGCATAAGGGTTAACGGCGAGATGATTCCCGAGCAATGCGTAGTGGAATTTGTGGAAAATTTCTTAAAAAGCAATTTCAACGGAAATCCATCTTTCTTTGAGCTGACCACCACCATGGCATTTGACTATTTCCGCCGTGAGAAAGTTGATATAGCCGTGATTGAAGTAGGATTGGGTGGACGTCTTGATTGCACTAACATTATCACTCCTATTCTTAGCATAATCACCAATATATCATTCGACCACACTCAATTCCTCGGAAACACTCTCGCAGCTATTGCCGGCGAAAAAGCCGGAATTATTAAGCATGGCATTCCGGTGGTAATTGGCGAGGCTGATGGCGAGGTCCGACGTGTTTTTGAATCAAAAGCTCTGTCGGAGCATTCACCTATAGTTTTTGCAAGTGAAAACTGCTTGATTAAAGAGTGGAATAAGAACAATGAGAATCTCGTTTTAAGCACTATAGGCTATGGCATAATAATTGATGAGCTTTCGGGCGATTGTCAGCTGAAAAATGCTAATACCGTGCTTAACTCCATTCCTCTTCTACGCTCTGCCGGATTGAAGATAACAGATAGTGCAATACATTCAGGTTTCAGCAATGTGTGCAAAATATCGGGATTGATGGGGCGTTGGACGGCAATCCGAAAAAGCCCTGATGTAGTGTGCGACACCGGTCATAATATCGGTGGTTTTCAATATATTACTCATCAATTGCGCGAAATTGATTGCAGCCGTCTGCGCATTGTCATAGGATTCGTGAGCGATAAAGATGTGAGCCACATTCTCGAACTTTTACCCTCCGATGCCGAATACTACTTTACACAAGCGTCAGTACCTCGCGCTATGGACTGCCACACTTTGGCATCACTCGCATCAGAACGCCATTTGCGCGGGCGTTGCTTCGCATCAGTGGCTGAAGCATACAATATGGCACTAAAAGAAAGTGCCGCCACCGACTTTATTTACGTAGGAGGCAGCACTTTTGTAGTAGCTGATTTGCTTTCTTTGGTGAAAAACGGTTAGTCAAACCTTTTTCATTACAACGTAGCAATAACCTCAATCTCCACTAATGCTCTTTTGGGTAACTCTTTGACGGCTATTGCCGACCGTGCCGGGAATGGTTCACTGAATTCCTTGGCATAGACTTCATTCATCTCACCGAATAACGACATCTCGGCAAGATACACCGTTGTTTTAACCACATTATTCAAATTTGCCCCCTTTGCAGCCAATATTGCCTTAATATTAGCTATTGCTTGAGCAGTCTGCTCCTTTATTCCATCGGGCATCTCTCCCGTAGCAGGATTTATGGCAATCTGTCCGGATAGAAACATAAGATTTCCTGTGAGCACGGCATGGCTATAAGGCCCAATTGCCGCAGGAGCATTCGTTGCTTTAATTGTTTCTTTCATAATATATTTGTTTTATTTTGAATTAGTTATCAATATATCTTTTATAAGCATCTCGGTGTTCAATTTTACTTTAAGTTTATCATTGAGAAATCTCAAAGGCAACTCATATTTTTTATCGAACTCCTCAATAAATGATGAACACCCCGATGACCGCAGAGTCTCTACTACAGAACCAATTGTCAGAAGTTCTATATCAAATGCAGGTTGATAAGCATATTCGCGCTCATTTTTTCCCACAACCACCGAGAGCAACTTCACTTTCACCAATTCATCGATTACTTTGCCCACAAGCCTCACCGGAATTGAACATTCATCAGCAAATTCAGCTTTCGTGAGGGCAGGGAGTGCAATTCCAAAGCGTCTGACTGCCACGGCAAGCACTATAATAGTGACATTCTCCTTGTATCTCTGTGATATGCTTCTTATTTCGTCGCGGAAACTAAAGCGGAATATATTCTGCGATGAGTAAGTAATTACTACACCCGACAGGCATATAAGCCACGACAATTGAATCCATATTAAAAGTAAAGGTAGAAACGCAAAACTACCATATATTGCATTGTATTTCGACACATATATTTGCCCGGTCACAAATAGCCATTGAACTATTTGGAATACACTTCCACACAGAATTCCCGGTATTAACGCACTAATAAACTTAACCCTGGTATTTGGTATTAAAATAAATGCTCCCGTAAAGAACATCCATATCAGCACCACAGGTGCAATATCAAGCAGTACGCCAACCATTGGCGATAGAAATGTTCCTGATGTAGCTACCGACATAAATATTGTGATTCCATTCGAACATATCATCAATATGGGAAGTATCATGAATATCGCCGTGTAATCGGTTACTTTGCGATAAAACGTCCGTCCTCGCTTTTCGCCCCATATATGATTAAACGCATCTTCTACATTGCCGAGCAGACTTATAAGCGACCATAAAAGAAATACTATTCCTATGCCCAGAAATACGCCCTCCGATGACTGCGCCAAATAGGAATCGACAAACGACATTACACTGGCCAACACGTCGCTTTGTAGCGGAAAAAACTTGAATATTTCCGACTCTACAATATTTTGAAATCCGAATCCTCGTCCTATCGCAAATATCATGGCAAGCACCGGAACCATAGCCAATATTGTGCTATAAGTGAGTGCACAGGCCTTCTGCTGAAGATTTTTGTCTAAAAAAGAATTTACTGATAAATTCACGGTCTTAATGAGATTTATCCACCACGTACTTCGGGTTTCATTCCACACATCTTTTATGCAATATCTGCAACATCTCACAAAATATCGCCGTAGCATATAAAGCATTACTCTTATGCGTGTAAACAACCTCATAACCTAAGCATTTTTTATATTACGTTATTTACTCGTTTATTCAAAAAAAGGCAGCACGGCTATAAGCCGGGTTATGTCGTAGCTCAGAACCTTTCGGCTCTTATGCCACGGTCTGTCATTTATCTGAACATGATGTTGCCACCATGCTTTAGCAGTCTACCCCTCGGCAATGGACGAGTAACCCTTAAATGCCGATATACTTGACCTTGCAACTCATAAGATGTGCGGCATGCAATGTCACCATCGCACCCGGTGGGCTCTTACCCCGCCTTTTCACCCTTACCTCCACTGCACGCATGCCATAGAGGCGGTTGTTTTCTGTCACATTACTCCACCCTCACAGATGGCTTCTCGTTAAGAAATATGATACTCTATGTTGCCCGGACTTTCCTCTCACCGCTCTTACGTCAGTGAGCGACAGACCGCCATACTGCCTACATACAAGTGCAAATTTACACCCTTTTCTTCAATTATCCAACTCGATGCTTTATTTCTTTTTATTTAATACATGTTGAACTTACGATGAATGTGTACTTTGCAAGGACATAATTTGTTTCGTCGGGCGAGGAAATCTAAATATTATGGAAAGAGCTACCATTAGCACGAGGAACATTGTGTAGAACATATAGCGAGTGAATGAAACAGGTGATAATTGAGATAAACCGGCAGCAAGAAGAGCCTGTGCACCATAGGGAATAATACTTTGTACTATGCATGAGCAGGTGTCGAGAATACTTGCCACTTTGCGAGGCTGTAGCTTAAACTGATTGGAAATGCGTTTTGATAATTCACCCACTGTGATAATTGCAATAGTATTATTTGCTGTGCACAGATTCACAATGCTCACAAGCAAGGCAATACACGATTGTGCTCCGCGAGCTCCATTGATGTGGCGGGTAAGCCATTGAATAATGAAAGTAATGCCTCCATTGTGTTTTATTAATCCGAGCAGACCTGAGGCAAGAAGTGTAACCACAATAAGGTCGCCCATACTCGTTATGCCTTCGCCCATAAAGAGCATCATATCCAATAAACCGTGTTTTGTGCATAATAATGCTATAATAGCCGAAACTATTATTCCCATAATTAGTACAACAAGCACATTTATACCTATAGCCGCCATTACAATGACAACAAGGTAGGGAATGATAAGCAAAGAGTTGGTTGTAGAAGAAATAGGAATTGACGTTGCCGTTTGTCCTATTATGATATACACAATCAAGGTCAGCAATGCAGCCGGGGCGGCAATCCAGATATTAGCTTTGAATTTATCGCTCATTGGGCAATCTTGACTTCGGGTTGCCGCTATTGTGGTGTCGGAAATAAACGATAGATTGTCGCCGAAAAACGAGCCACCTATTACGGCAGCGACAAAAAACGAAGCATCGGCACCCAAATCGGCTGCAATGCCGGTGGCAAAGGGAGTGAGTGCAACAACCGTGCCCACTGAAGTGCCAATAGAAACAGAAATAAAACATGCAGACAGGAATATTCCGGGGATAATTAATTGCTGTGGCAGTGTGTTCAGAGTAAGTGACACCGTGGCATCGATAGCTCCGATTCCTTTAGCGAGTGAAGCAAATGCCCCTGCAAGAATAAAAATCCATATCATATAGAGAATATTCGTATTGGCTGCTCCTTTAGAAAAGATTTCAATCTTGTAGGTTAATGTGTTACTTCTTGTGGTTATTATCGCCCAAATTACAGCAACGATGAAAGCCACGGAAATCGGCACTTTGTAAAAATCTCCTATTGCTATTGAAGGCCATAAATAAAAAAGGAGGAAAATCAATATTGGAGAAATAGCCAAAAAACCACGAGCCTTGGTCATTTTTGTTTCATTATCCATAGTTACTATTAATTTTAAGACAAAAGTAATAAAAAATCGATTATTATTATATACCTTTGTTATATCAAAACTATATCTAATGAAGTTTACATGGTTTTTCGACCAAGGGTATGTGAAATCAATAGGTAGAATTGGGTAAATATAGGATTAAAAATGAAAGATAAAATAATATTTTTCGGCATAATATTAGTGCTAATATGCGGAGGTGGGATATCGGCTTATGGTAATGAAGTAGACGTCGATACCACAAAGCATTCCTATTCGTATCTTGTAGCAAAGCACGATTTCTACAAAATGCTGTATGCAGGAGTCCCATTAATAGGTGCAGGACTTTCAGTGCATAGCTCTAACGATAATTTCAGGAGTTTTCGCAACGAATATGCTAAGCAATATCACACACACTATGACGATTATTTGCAATACTCACCTGCGGCGGTTATGCTTGCAATGAAAGCGTGTGGAGTGAAAGGTCGCAGTTCGTGGGGGAGAATGTTAGTGTCAGATGCTTTTTCGGTAGCATTAATGGCAAGTGTGGTAAATACGTTGAAACACACTGTGAATGAGAAACGTCCTGATGGTTCAAACTTGCGCTCATTTCCTTCAGGGCACACAGCTACGGCATTTATGTGCGCCACAATGTTGCATAAGGAATATGGACATATCAGTCCGTGGATAAGTGTTGGAGGCTATACGATAGCAACAGTGACAGGTGTTAGCCGAATATTGAATAACAAGCACTGGATTTGTGATGTGATGGTAGGTGCGGGAATCGGTATAATAACCACGGAAATAGGATATTTTCTTTCCGACTTGATTTTCAGGGATAAAGGATTGAATAAGTTTGAATTACCACATCGCTATGGGCGTTGGCACAAGCCATCGTTCATGGGCTTGTATGTAGGCTATAATATGTCGGGTTCAGAATTTACTACACCTTATGGACGTATAAGCACAAATCTTGGAGTGAATATGGGATTGGAGGGTGCATATTATTTCAATCCGTATATCGGAATAGGAGCGAGGGCGAATTTTGTCGACATGCCGCTGAAAATGAATAATGAGGTGCTTCCGCATGATATTGAGCTGAATTCGGCATGTGCCGGTTTGTATCTTTCATATCCTTTCTCATCATTAGTACAAGTGAATGCAAAAGTTCTTGGCGGATTCAATCATTATTCGCAGTTCACATTAGCTGATGACTATATGCTTGGAGGAAACAATAGCGGAGTGTTCAGTGCAGGATTATCACTTGTGTTAATGTCGAGCCGAGCATTTAATTTGCGTTTTTTCTGTGATTACAATAATATGAAATCATTCGTTAGAGAGTCATCGAGCAATCTGCACACATTTACGGCAGGGAGTACACTTGGTGTGAATTTCTAATATTATAGAGTGCTTGTGAGTGTCAAATAGCACGATAAGCAATAGTAGCATTGTCGTATTATCCTATGAAGTTTTTATTGGGAAGTGTGGTTGAGTTTTTGTATCTTTGCATAAAATTAGGAAAGTGATGATGACAACAAAATTCAGTAAGTTTCTATTATCAGCGATATTATTGCTGGCAGCAACAATAGATGTATCGGCACTTACGCTCCAAGAAGCAGTATTGGGGCAGAGTGCTCCAAGCCGTATTGGAGAGATGATTCCTGCAAATGATGGCGAAACGTATTATGCGTTGAGCGATGACCATAGCAAGATAGTTAAGCGCAGTTATAAGACCGGAGAAGATGTGGTAGTAGTGTTTAATTCGAGCACGGCTCGTGATTGCAACATTGACTATTGGAATGGTTTTGAAGTGTCGGAAGATGAAAAGACGATTTTGTTATATACTAATAAGCGGTTGATTTACCGACATTCATTTTATGCTGATTATTATACCTACGACGTTAGGCACAACAAATTGACCAAATTAAGCGAGAAAGGGGGAGAGGAGATAGCTACATTGTCGCCCGATGCCCGAATGGTTGCTTTCGTGAAGGATAATAATCTATATGTGCGGAAACTTGATTATGGCACAGTGCTACCTGTGACAACCGATGGCAAGCGCAATGAGATAATCAATGGAGTGCCCGATTGGGTGTATCAAGAGGAATTCGGTTTGCTAAATGGCATAGCTTGGTCGCCTGATAATCTTACGCTTTCTTTCTTGCGCTGGGACGAACGTGAAGTGCCGATGTATGGCATAAATTTCTACGAAGGAGCATGTAATCCTAAGTCGCAATATGAGCTATATCCCGGTAGATTTGAATATAAATATCCTGTAGCCGGAGAGCATAATTCCGTTGTTAGTTTGGTGAGCTATGACGTAGAGAATCGCACGTTGAAAACTATAAAGTTACCGATTACCGCTGATGATTATATTCCGAGAATCAAATATGCCAAGACTTCTGACCGCTTGATGGTTACGACGCTTAACCGCAACCAGAATCTATTGCAGATTTTTGCCGTCAACCCGCGTTCCACGGTGTCGAAGTTGATTTATAAGGAGGAGTCTGCATCGTGGATAAACTTAAGCAATGCCGATGCGGCACAGTATGGAGAAAACAGTTTCACAATTTTAAGCGATAAGAGCGGATACACTCATTTATATCAATATAGTAACAGTGGTGCTCTAATCAAGCAAATTACGAAGGGCGATTGGAATGTTACTGATTATTATGGATATGATGATGTGCTGAAGGTTCATTATATTCAGACTACACTCAATGGACCACTTAATCGAGTGCTCGCAAAAGTTGATGCTCGCGGTAATGTTGTGAAAATCAGTGGCGAAAGCGGAACGTATTCGGCATCGTTCAGCAAGAATTTCGGATATTATGTGCAATCGTTCAGTGATGTTAAGACTCCGCCGCAGTATGTAGTGATAAACAATCGAGGCAAGAAAGTACGAACCATAGAATCAAATGCCGAATATGCCGAGAAATATACGGCGGGAAATATCCCGGTAAAGGAGTTCTTCACTTTTCAGAGCGATGGATATGAACTTAATGGATATATGATTAAGCCTGTAAAATTTGATGCATCGAAAAAGTATCCTGTGATTTTGTCGCAATATAGTGGCCCCGGCTCGCAGAAGGTGCTTAATTCATGGAAAATGGAGTGGGAGCAATATTTTGCCACACAAGGCTACATAATAGTCAGCGTTGATGGTCGAGGAACAGGTGGCAGAGGAAAGAAATTTGAATCGACGGTGTATATGAAACTTGGTAAATATGAATCGATTGATCAATGCGCTGCTGCTGATTATATGGCAAAGTTACCTTATGTAGATTCCAAGCACATAGGAATATGGGGATGGAGCTATGGTGGATATGAAACGCTTATGGCAATGTCGCAGAAGGGAAATCGTTTTGTAGCCGGAGTGGCAATAGCTCCGGTTACCGATTGGAGATTCTACGACACGATATATGCCGAGCGTTTCATGCGTACGCCACAAGAGAATTCCGATGGCTATTATGCGTCAGCTCCAATCAACAAGGTTGCCGACGTGAAAGGTCGCTTGCTATTGATATCGGGAACGGCCGATGATAATGTTCACATAGCCAATACTCTGCAATATCAAGCTGAGATGACTGAGCAAAACAAGGTTATTGATATGATGATATATACTAATATGAATCATTCAATCAATTATTGCAACACTCGATATGCCCTTTATTTGAAGGTGCTTGATTTCTTCGATACATATTTGAAATGAATACAGGCACCTCGCTATATGTTATAACCGGTCCGACTGCATCGGGGAAAACATCGAAAGCTGTGGCATTGGCTAAAGCTATTGATGCTGAGATAATAAGTGCCGACAGCCGCCAGATTTATCGGGGTATGAATCTCGGCACCGGAAAGGATTTGGAGGAATATGCCGGCGTGCCATATCATCTGATAGACATCTGTGATGCCGGGTATAAGTACAACTTGTTTGAATTTCTTCGCGACTACAATGTGGCATATAGCGATATTACAAGACGAGGAAAAAATGTTATTCTATGCGGTGGTACAGGTCTCTATGTGGAAAGTGTACTTAAAGGTATAGAATTGCCGCAGGTGCCCGAGGACAAAATGCTTCGCAAAGAATTGGAGGGGAAGACGCTTGATGAACTTACTGAAATATTAAGTCGATATAAGCGTTTGCACAATACTACTGATGTGGATAGCTGCAAGCGTGCAATTCGTGCCATAGAGATTCAAAAGTATTATCACGAGCACCCCGATATGGAAGTAAAGACCACTCCACACCCGGTGAAAAATGCAGTAGTTGTGGGTGTGGATATCGACCGGGAAAACAGGCGTCGGCGAATTACGGAGCGACTTAAAGCACGCCTTGATGCAGGCATGATTGATGAAATTCGCACATTGCTTGCTGGCGGTATTTCAGCCGAAGATTTAATGTACTATGGGCTTGAATATAAATTTCTCACACAATATGTTATTGGAGAACTGACCTACAATGAGATGTTTGTGAGGCTTGAAACCGCCATTCATCAATTTGCCAAAAGGCAGATGACATGGTTTCGTGGCATGGAGCGTAGAGGTTATCCTATAAATTGGCTTGATTGGCGATTGAGTAGTGAAGAATTCGTGACGGCAGTAAAGGGACTTTAGTTCACATATTCTCGTCGTGATGCATCGATTCTGAGCAATAGAGCAAGGAGAATAGTGAATCCGAGAATAGAAGAGCCTCCGTAACTGAAAAATGGAAGAGGAATGCCGATAACAGGACACAGACCTATCACCATACCAATATTAATAGCCAAGTGAAAAATAAAAAAAGATATCACACAATAGGCATAGACGCGTCCGAATATGGTGCGTTGTCGCTCGGCTATGTGTATAAGCCTAAGTATAAGAGTTAAGAAAACCAATAGAACAAAAGTGGAGCCTATAAAGCCTTCCTCCTCACCAATTGTGCAGAAGATAAAGTCAGTGTGTTGCTCGGGCACATATTTCAGCTTGGTTTGAGTGCCGTTGAGCAATCCTTTGCCAAGCAGACCTCCGGAACCAATCGCTATTTTCGATTGGTTCACGTTGTATCCCACTCCGCGAATATCGTCTTCAATGCCAAGTGTCACTTTTATTCGCAATTGCTGATAAGATTCAAGTTTACCGAAAGCATAGTTTACTGAAAAGAGGAAAATAACCGATGTTACAGCAAAAATTATAGTCACTAATGCTTTATTGATGTTTTCCCTGAACATTGCAATGAGCAGATAAATTATTGAAGCCGCAATAACTGAAATAAAGAAAATAGTTCCATTGATGTCGATACCGAAGTAGGACATTGTTGCGGCTATTATTCCGCAAGCAATATATCCGATAGCCGTGTTTCTGCCAAGTTCAAACGAGCGGCAGTAAATGAATAGCATAGCGACAATAAGCAGCATTATAGTGATAAACACTATAGCTTCGCCGAGAGTAATAGACCAGAAAGCAATTTCTGTGAACTTTATTGCTACAATGAAAAACAACACTGCGCAAAATCCGGCAAAAAGGACAAAGCCACTCATGCCTTCGCGATATAGGACAAAAATGAGCGATGTATAGACGAGAGCCGAACCTGTTTCACGTTGCAGAATAATCAGAATAATTGGCAAAACAATAATAATTCCGGCTTTTAGATAATTGGAGAAGCTCTTGTTAAGAGAGAAGTTATATCCGCTGAATAGCTTTGCAAGAGCTAATGCGGTGGCAAATTTGCCAAATTCAGCAGGTTGAATACTTATAGGTCCTAATACAATCCACGAGTGAGAGCCTTTGATGTTAGGGGCTATAAAGATAGTTAGAATTAAAATAAGAATTACGAAGGCATAAACAGGATAGGCATAGGCATCGTATATTCTACGGTCGAGTAATAGAATACAGAATCCAATGATAACAGAAATGCCAATCCACATAAATTGTTTTCCTGAAAAAAGAGAGAATTCAAAAATATTGGCGTTGTCAAACTGATAACTTGCTGCATAAATGCTAATAGCTCCGGCAATTACCAAAAATGCGTAGATAACTACAGTGAACCAATCAATGTAGTGCAGAGGTGAAACATTATTATTGTATGCTGTCCTTAGTTGCATTGGAATTAGTATTTACTTTAGAGTAATCATTGCGTTTTGTGAAGTTATATCCGGTGGTGCTTGCTTCGAGCATTTGGGTCTCTATATGTTTCCTTGATTCGGAAATCTTGCCATTGAGGTACATTTCCATCATCAAGCTACCAATAGGAACACCATAGGTGGCACCAAAGCCGGCATTCTCAACATAAACACAAATAGCTATTTTAGGATTATCCATAGGGGCAAATCCCATAAAAGCCGAGTGGTCTTTTCCATGAGGGTTTTGTGCGGTTCCGGTTTTTCCGCACACGGCAACATCACCGAATGCCGCGCGTCGGCATGTTCCACCTGTAACAGCCATTCTCATGCCGTCCACTATGTCGTTGTAATATGTTTTGTCGATAGTAGGGTAGTGCTTTTCGTGAAGACGATGAGGAAGACCGACACCCACAATCTCTTTGACAACATGAGGGGTGATAAAGTAGCCACGATTGGCAATAGTGGCACAAAGGTTAGCTATTTGTAGAGGAGTTGCCAGCACTTCACCTTGTCCGATGGCTACTGAAATAATGGTATTAGCCGACCAGTGCCCTTCACCGTATGCTCGATTATAGTATGCGCTATTTGGGATAAATCCACGGCTTTCACCGGGAAGGTCCACACCAAGTTTGTAGCCGTAGCCCATTGAAACAAGATGCTTTTTCCAAATTTCAAAGGCATCGGCAGTGGTTCCGTATTTTGAGTGCTTATCGAGCATATGCTTGAACCCCCAGCAGAAGTATGCGTTGCACGACGTCTGTAGGGCCGGTTTTAAAGGAATAGGAGAGCCGTGGCTGTGGCAACCCACCTTTAGTCGTCCGCAGACGAATCCGTGCGAACAAGGATAAACAGTGGAAAGTGACACGATACCCTCTTGACGCAGTATCAAACCTTGTGTGGGCTTAAACGTTGACCCAGGAGGATATGCTGCCATGATTGCGCGGTCATAAAGCGGTTTACGCTTAGTATCGTTGAAAAGCATTTTGTAGTTTTTGCCACGAATACGCCCTACGAGCATATTTGGGTCGTATGTGGGACTTGACACGAGTGCAAGAATCTCACCGGTTGCCGGCTCTATGGCAACAATAGCCCCGATTTTGTTACGCATCAGCCTTTCGCCATATTCTTGTAACTTGATGTCGATACTCAACTTGAGGTCTTTACCCGAAATAGGTGCAATATCCTGACGACCTTCATCGTATTTTCCTTTAATTTTGCCGAAAGCATCGCGAATGAGTATTTCTTCGCCTTTCTGCCCTCGGAGATACGTTTCGTAACTTTTTTCTACACCGAGGTCGCCTGTATAATCGCCGGGACGATAGTAATCATCTCTTTCAATTTCTCGCGCATTCACTTCACGAATATTGCCAAGGACATTGGCGGCAGCTGCATAGTTGTATTGTCGGAGAATGCGCTTTTGAATAAAGAATCCGGGGAAGCGGTAGAGCTTTTCTTGTAATCTCCCATAATCTTGAGCAGTGAGATGCGTCATAAACGTCTGCTGCGTGTAAGATGAGTAGTTGGGGTTCTTCCGCGGATTTTTCAAGTCGGCCATACGATTGTCGAAGACCTCGCGAGAAATTTGCAACGTGTTGCAGAAGTCGGCAGTATCGAAAGGTTGAACATCGCGAGGAATCATCACGACATCGTAGGCGGGCTGATTGAAAACCACAAGTTCGCCATTACGGTCGTACATTAATCCTCTTGAGGGGTATAGCGTTTTTCTCAAAAAGGCATTTGTGTCGGCATTTTCTTTGTATTTGCCGTCACAAACTTGTAATTCAAATAGCTTTATGATGTAAATGAATACAATCGCAATTATGAAGCCACCAATTACATATTTTCTCTTTTCAAGATTATAATCTTTTCTCACGTTTTGTATTGTCTAAGCTATCGATGCCAAAAATTAATAAAGTGGACAGAATAGTGCTTGCCACAATTCTCAATAATGTCAATACTATGTTAGACAAAGTGAATGACTGAATAAAGAATAGTATTATGTTGAAAACCAATACAATCGACAGTAGATATTTTATGTATATTCCTGTACCGAGAGTTCTTATTGATGGAATGGGATTTGCCAAGTCATCTTCTCTTGCAAAATAGAGTGAGAATATCGGACGGCGCAAAACAGTCGTTATAGTGCAAGCCAAAGCATTCATACCTTGAGTGTTGCTGAAAATGTCAATTGTCAATCCAAGGAAAAATGCTAAAGTCATAACCCAATTTACCGATAAGTTGATGGGTAACCTGACAATGAAGTAAATGTAGACGAGGGGAATTGCTATTCCAAAGATGCATATATGATTGCATATCGTTTGCACGATAATCATCATAATGAATAGCAATGCGAATTGTAGCATTGTCTTAATCATTTTCGCGCCTCCTTTCTGTCCGATGCTTGCTCTTGGCTCAATTTTACAATTTCATCATGACGTTTGTTCTTTATAGCTCTTACGGTGCTGAGTTGAGTAAAGTCGGAACTCAACGCTATTCTCAAAGAGAAGAAGTTATCATTCTTGTCTTTAACTTGCTCTTCGATTGTGCCTACAATAAGCCCTTCGGGGAATACCGAGGAATAACCGCTGGTAACAATAGTGTCGCCTTTTGCGAATTTCACATGCTTGGGCAATTCTTCGAGTACTGCATGGTAAGGGTCTTTGCCGTCCCACACCATACTGCCGAAGTAGTCGTGCCCTTTCACCTTGCAGGAGAGCCTGAATTGAGGATTAAGTAATGAGATAATCCTTGCCGAATGAGACCCAACAACATTCACTATGCCTACCACGCCATTGTGGTCGATTACGCCCATTTCCGGTGTTATGCCATCATCGCTTCCGCGATTAATAGTGATATAATTCTGAGGTTGCGATATGCTATTGTTTATCACATGAGCCAAGATGAAATCATAATCGTGGACCGCAGGTGATGAGAATGTGGAATCGGGAAGCATAAGTTTTATATCGGCAAGTTCATTGCGCAAATTTATTACTTCCATTTCAAGCATAGCATTTCGGTGGTGCAAATCCTCGTTTATTTCATGAAGGTGGAAATAAGATGTTACGTTATTGAACACACTGAATATCGACGAGCAGATGCGGTTTGCTGATGTGAGATATACATGATGCTGATAAGGGTTGTTATCGAACAGCAACATGCAGCTTATTGTCACATAAAAAATGAAAACAAACCACGAGAAATATTTAATGATGAAATTAATTAAATTTTTCAATTATGTCGATAAGTTATTTGCGTTTGAATAAAAAATAGTTAGCCACTCTAATAAAACCGAATAGAAGGCAATGAATGAATCAAAGCCTTCTGTCGGTGAGTAATGTAGTACGTAACTCGCTGTTATCTAATTAAGAACGAGAAACGATTAATGTTCTTTAGAGCTACTCCGGTGCCTTTGGCTACAGCGAGTAGCGGGTCTTCTGCAATGCGGAACTGGATACCGATTTTGTCGGTAAGGCGTTTGTCGAGTCCTCGAAGCAATGCTCCTCCACCGGTCAGATAAATGCCATTTTTCACTATATCGGCATAAAGCTCAGGAGGCGTTTGTTCAAGAGCACTAAGCACGGCAGCTTCAATTTTAGAGATAGATTTCTCAATGCAGTGGCTGATTTCCTGATAAGATACCGGGATTTCCATAGGGAGAGCTGTCATTTGATTCGGTCCGTGCACTATGAAATCCTCAGGCGGGTTTTCAAGCTCTGTAAGAGCCGAACCAACATTAATCTTAATCAATTCAGCCATACGTTCGCCAACTTTTACGTTGTGTGCACGGCGCATGTGCTCTTGGATATCTTCGGTGAAGTCGTCGCCGGCAATTTGAATACTTTTGTTGCACACAATGCCACCCAACGAAATAACGGCAATTTCCGAAGTACCACCACCTATATCGACCACCATATTGCCTTGTGGAGCTTCAACATCGAGTCCGATGCCGAGAGCTGCAGCCATAGGCTCATAAATCATATACACGTCGCGACCTTGAGCATGCTCAGAGGAGTCACGAACAGCACGGATTTCTACCTCAGTGGAACCCGAAGGGATTCCCACAACCATGCGGAGAGAAGGGGAGAACCAATTGCTCTTTGAACTTAGCTTCTTCACAAATCCGCGAATCATTAGCTCAGCGGCATTGAAGTCGGCAATAACGCCTTTGCGGAGCGGGCGTACAGTGCGTATTCCTTCAGGCTCTTTGCCTTGCATCTGTCGAGCGCGCTCACCCACAGCCAGCAATTTGTTTGTCTTAGTATCAAGAGCTACAATCGATGGCTCGTTGATGACAATCTTATCATTGTGAATGATAAGCGTGTTGGCAGTGCCAAGGTCAATAGATATTTCTTTTGTTAATGAGAATAGTCCCATATCACGTATAGTATTAGCAAATTGTTATTTATATTCGATTAATGCTTGAAGTGGCGGACTCCGGTGGTGACCATTGCCACACCGTTTTTGTCGCAATATTCAACCGATTCGTTGTCGCGAATTGAGCCACCTGGTTGAATGACAGCTGTAATACCGGCTTTGTGGGCAATTTCCACGCAGTCGGCAAACGGGAAGAACGCATCAGATGCCATTACTGCTCCGTTAAGGTCGAAATTAAAACTGTGAGCTTTCTCTACAGCCTGTTTTAATGCATCGACACGTGAAGTCTGTCCGATTCCGCTTGCGCAGAGTTGTTTGTTCTTTGCAAGAACAATGGCATTACTCTTGCTGTGCTTTACAATTTTATTGGCAAAGAGTAAATCCTCTATTTGAGCCTTGTCGACGGACTTCACTGTGACTTGTTTAAGTTCCTCGGGCGTTTCGGTGTGCGTGTCGCGCTCTTGAACAAGAGCACCATTCAGCGTGGTACGGCATTGGAGGGCAGGACGCTTAAATGGCTTAATGATGAGAATTATGCGGTTTTTCTTCTGTTCCAGAATGCTAATAGCCTCATCGGTGTAGGAAGGAGCTATGCACACTTCAAAGAAAATCTTGTTCATTTCTTCGGCTGTTGCCGCATCAATCTCTCGGTTTGTGATGAGGACTCCGCCGAAAGCCGATACAGGGTCGCCTTCCAAAGCGGCTTTCCAAGCATCGAGCACAGATTCGCGCGAGGCAATACCGCATGCATTGTTGTGCTTTAGTATTGCAAAAGTTGTTTCTTCAAAATCGGAGATTAAGTTCACTGCGGCATCTATGTCGAGTAGATTATTGTAGGAAATTTCCTTGCCATGAAGTTGAGTGAACATTTCATCGAAATTGCCGAAGAAGAATCCTTTCTGGTGTGGATTCTCGCCATAACGCATTGCTTTTGCACCATCTACTGCAAAACGAAGTGCAGAATGTTCATCGCCATCAAAATAATTGAAAATGTGAGAATCGTAGGCACTTGAAACGGCAAAAGCCTCTTTGGCAAACCACCTGCGGTCGTCGAGTGTGGTCGATGCATTGCCATTAGCCTGAAGGCGTTGGTAGAGTGGCTCATATTGAGCTTTAGAGGCAACGATTACCACATCTTTAAAGTTTTTGGCGGCTGCTCTAATGAGTGATATTCCACCTATATCGATTTTTTCGATTATATCGGCTTCGGAAGCTCCAGAAGCAACTGTAGCCTCAAATGGATAAAGGTCTACAATAACCAAATCAATTTCGGGAATTTCATATTTGGCAATTTGCTCAACGTCACCTTCATTGTCGCGACGATTTAAGATTCCACCGAAAACTTTAGGGTGCAAAGTCTTTACGCGTCCACCCAATATCGACGGGTATCCTGTGAGGTCTTCCACAGCGTCGCATTCATAGCCTTGTTCTTTGATGAATGCTTGTGTTCCACCGGTGGAAAGGAAGCGTACTCCGTTGTCGTTAAGTAATTTAAGTATTTTATCTAATCCATCTTTATGATAGACTGAAATCAGAGCTGTCTTAATTTGCTTATTCTGGTTCATAAAAAGTAATAATCAGTTAAAAATCGCTGTGCAAAAGTATTAAAAAATAGGGAATTTAATGCTATAAAACATAAATTATTTTTTTGTTTTCTCAATCCATTTTCTTGCATTCACGAATGCTTCAATCCAAGGGGTAACTTCATCGTTTCTGTGCGACTCGGGATAGTATGCACATTGCCATGGGAAAATGGCACGTTCCAAGTGAGGCATCATTGCAAGATGACGACCATCAGCCGATGCAAGTCCGGCGATAGCTCTCGGGCTTCCATTGGGGTTGGCCGGATAAGATTTATAAGAATATTGAGCCACAACATTATATTTATCGGCAGATTCGGGTAGATAGAATTTACCCTCACCATGCGCAACCCAAATGCCAAGACGTGAGCCGGAGAGTGAGCCGAACATCACGGAATTGTTTTTGGGAATAGTCAATCCTATGAATTCCGATTCAAACTTGTGAGAATCGTTGTGAAGCATCTTTGTGCGTTTGTTGTGCTCAGGGTTAATAAGATTAAGTTCAATCATTACCTGACAACCATTGCAAATACCGAGGCTTAATGTGTCGGGACGCTTGTAGAAGTTCTCGAGAGCTGTTTTAGCTTTATCGTTCCACAAGAAGCCACCTGCCCAACCTTTAGCAGAGCCTAAAACGTCGGAGTTGGAGAATCCGCCACAGAACACAATCATATTTACGTCTTCGAGAGTCTCACGTCCGGAGATAAGGTCGGTCATGTGAACATCTTTCACATCGAATCCGGCATAATAGAGAGAATAAGCCATTTCGCGGTCGCCGTTAACACCTTTTTCTCTTATGATTGCAGCTTTAATACCCGAGGGTTTATGGCTAAATCCCGAAATGCCGAGGTCGGCGGCTTTGCCTGTGAAACCCTTTGGCAATATGTAGCGCAGAGGTTGTTTTTTATAATTAGTGAAACGCGATAGAGCACCGGCTTCGCCACTTTGTTTCTTGTCGAGGAGATAAGATGATTCAAACCATACGTCGCGCAAATGGTCGATGAACATCATGTATTCATCACCGTTATGGTTTATAGTCAGACAGCGTTCAGCAGCTGTTGTTCCTAATTCGATAGCCGAAACACATTCTTTGTTGAGCAAAGACAGCACTTTTTTCACATTTTTCTCTGCTACTTGTATTACAAGAGCCGGGTTTTCGGCAAAAAGAATCTTTATCAGGTCGGCTTCCTTGAATCCATCGGTGGAAATATCAATACCACCTTTGGTGTTGGCAAATGTCATTTCGAGCAATGTTGTGACAAGACCTCCGGCTGAAACGTCGTGTGCGGCAAGAAGCAAAGATTTATCAACAAGCGATTGCACGGCATTGAATGTTTTTGCAAAGTATTCAGCCGATTTTACAGTGGGGGCTGAAGTCCCGAGTGCATTAAGAGCTTGTGCGAAAGCCGACCCTCCAAGATTCAAAGCATCGGAAGAAAAGTCGATGTAAAACAATCGGCTGTTGCGGTTTTGAAGAACCGGAGAAACAGTCTTCTTTACATTGCAAACCTCACCGGCAGCAGAGATAATTACTGTGCCCGGAGCCAAGACTTTCTTGTCGCCATATTTTTGAGTCATTGACAAGCTGTCTTTTCCTGTAGGAATATTGATGCCGAGGGCACAAGCAAAATCGCTACATGCTTTTACTGCGGCATAAAGAGCAGCGTCTTCTCCGGTATTGCGGCAGGGCCACATCCAGTTTGCGCTGAGTGATACGCTTTTGAGTCGGTCTTTGAGATTAGCCCCTACAATGTTGGTTAACGATTCGGCTATTGAAAGCACCGAGCCTGCTTCGGGATTTATCAGAGCAGCTTGCGGAGCATGACCAATTGATGTGGCAATACCTTTAGTGCCTGTGAAGTCGAGCGCAACGACACCACAATCGCTAAGTGGTAATTGAATCTCGCCTTGGCACTGCTGGCGAGCAATTTTTCCGGTAATTGAGCGGTCTACTTTATTAGTTAACCAATCTTTACATGCTACACCTTCAAGCTGAAGAACGGTTTCTACATAGTCGTTCAATTGGCTTGTAGTATATTTAACATCGGCAAAACTATGCGGTTTAGTAGTGTCGGTCATTACCGTAACGGGTGAACTGCCGAACATATCTTTCATGCCTAAATCAATAGGACGAACACCGTCTTTGTCTTCGAATACAAATCGGTCGTCGCCTGTGGTTTCACCCACTACATAGAATGGTGCACGTTCGCGCTCAGCTATTTGACGTATATGCTCAATGTCTTTCTTCTCTACCACCATTCCCATTCGCTCTTGCGATTCATTGCCTATGATTTCTTTAAGAGACAGAGTCGGGTCGCCAACTGGGAGTGCAGAGATATTGATTTTACCTCCGGTTTCCTCTACCAACTCGGAAAGTGCATTCAAGTGACCTCCGGCGCCATGGTCGTGGATAGAGATAATGGGATTTTCGGGTGATTCGGAGAGAGCGCGAATAACATTCGACACACGTTTCTGCATCTCGGGATTTGCACGTTGCACTGCGTTAAGCTCAATAGAATTGTCGTATTGACCGGTATTCACTGATGAAACGGCTCCACCACCCATTCCAATACGATAGTTGTCGCCACCCATAAGCACAACTTCTTGGTGAGGCTTGGGAGTGCCTTTAATTGCATCGCGTTTGTTGGCAAATCCAACACCTCCGGCAAGCATAATTACTTTATCGTAGGCAAATTGGTCGCCATTCTCTTCGTGCTCAAAAGTAAGCAAAGAGCCGCAGATAAGAGGTTGTCCGAATTTATTGCCGAAATCGGAAGCACCATTTGATGCCTTTATTAAAATTTCCTCAGGAGTTTGGTATAGCCATGGACGCGGTGGCATAGTGCACATTTCCCATGCACGTTCGGCTGCAGTGCGCGGATAAGATGTCATGTATACAGCTGTACCCGCAAGAGGCAGACTTGCTTTGCCTCCTCCAAGTCGGTCGCGAATTTCACCTCCAGAGCCAGTAGCAGCTCCATTGAAAGGTTCTACAGTGGTAGGGAAGTTGTGCGTTTCAGCTTTTAATGAAATTACAGTATCGATATTCTTTACTTCAAAGAAATCGGGCTTTTCGGGATTTTTTGGGGCGAACTGCTCAATCTGCGGACCTTCAACGAAAGCTACATTATCTTTATATGCCGATACCAATGAATTAGGATTCTCTTGCGATGTTCTCTTAATCATCTTGAAGAGTGAAGATGGCATTTCTTTGCCATCGATTATGAATTTTCCGTTGAAGATTTTGTGACGACAGTGCTCGGAATTGACCTGAGAAAAACCGAATACTTCGCTATCGGTTAACGGACGACCGAGCTTTGTCGATAGTTGCTTGAGATATTCAATTTCTTCAGGACTTAATGCCAATCCTTCTTTTATATTGTATTCCTCAATATTGTCGATATGAACGATTTCTTCAGGAGCTTTGGTTATTTTAAATGTATTGGCATCAAGAGTGTGATAAATTCGTTGAAGCATTTTGTCGTATTCGGGATTTTCGCATTTTGAAGAAGTAAATTCCTCAATACGAAGAATGCCCGAGATACCCATATTTTGGGTGATTTCAACGGCATTCGTGCTCCAAGGTGTTATCATTTCGCGACGAGGACCAATGAAAGTGCCTTTAAGTATCTTTTTTTTGATTGCTTTAGCTCCATCAAAAAGCCAAGTTAGTTTCTCGATTTCTGAATCAGAAAGGATATGGTCGGTGTCGACCGCATAGATTGTGCTTGCTCCTTTTTTGAAGAATGCTATCATAATAATTGAGTGAATATGTTAAAATCGTTTGTATATTTCTTTGCAAAATTACATAAAAACATTCACACA
This sequence comes from uncultured Prevotellaceae bacterium, assembly GCA_945921235.1. Taxonomy (GTDB): domain Bacteria; phylum Bacteroidota; class Bacteroidia; order Bacteroidales; family Muribaculaceae; genus CALZFJ01. The sequence goes on from CAMEKH010000002.1 coordinate 41,643, forward strand.
AGAAAACTTTTACAAAAAGATATGGTAAAATGCTCACTAACTCAGCGAAAAAATGTAACTTTGTCATTTAAGAATAAAGAATTTTATGCGAAAGTTGAATTATTATGCTTTGTCAATTTGCCTTATTGCGGCATTGTGCGTAGTTGGCAATGATGTTTCCGCTCAAGTGTCATTTATAGGCAATAGTCTCCCGGTTTACTCGGAAAAGCCTGCGGCAAGTACGGGGCTTGATGCGATATATGTGCTTAATAGCATAGATGGAGTGTCTATTAACTACACAGCCACAGATACTCAAGCGAATGTGGTGTGGTACGGCTATGGTGCCCAAGGTGGCGGTTATGCCCAAATAATCGATGGAGTGGTGCGAGATGGTGCTGTGACTACGTTGAGCAGTGTGATTCCAAATCAAGGATATATAATAGAGGAGGGTACAAAGCGTACTTATTTCTGGATAATAAATTATCGTGATTATTATCTTGATTTGGAAAATCTCAGTTTTGCTGCTGAGCAGGATTGCGGCACGGTGTTACTTGATGTGTCGGGGTCGGGAGCTGATATGAACTATTACACGATAAATGGTGTGCCAAAGAAGTTTGACAGGCAGATGAAATTATCGTATAAGACTCTCACGTGGGATACTGGGCGCAAGCAGTGGGTGGAAGAACAGGTTGAGGAAAGCTATGATGTTTTTAAGCAGTCGATTGCTGTGCCGGCGCCATATTATAACACATCGTTTACACTAAGTGGTGATAAATTGCTGCGTTTTTGGAATCAAGAAACAAGTGTGCAAAGCGAAAACTATGTGACTAAGGCTGTTGCAGTAGAAACAGAAGCTGTGCAAACGGAACGCGAAAACTCGAATGAGAAAAAAATCGAAAATGGAGATGCTATGGGAGGTTCGGCTCCCGTTACGATAAGATTCACTTCCTATAGCACTGATGCAGTGGTTCACAAAGAGTGGCAGATGGCTCGTGACGTGGAGTTTAACAATATAGAGCGTCGCTTGAATGAAGATGAGGTGACAGAAATATTTGAAGATGCAGGAACATATTATTGGCGCTTTATTGGAACTGATGAATCGGGCGAATGCTCGGCTGAAAGTGCTGTGTATACGGTGAATATAGGGACATCGAGTCTTGAATGCCCTAATGTGTTTTCGCCTCAATCGACTGAAGGCGTGAACGATGAATGGAAAGTGTCGTATAAATCCATTGTGGAATTCAAATGTTGGATTTTTAATAGGTGGGGAGTCCAAGTGTGTGAGCTTACCGACCCTTCGCAGGGCTGGGACGGAAAATACAAGGGGAAGTATGTGAAGTCGGGCACTTATTATTATGTAATCCAAGCTCGTGGTGCTGACGGACAGGAGTATAAATTAAAAGGTGATATAAATATAATTAATTATAGTAATAAAGGAAACGGCAATAACGGAGGAACGTTTACCGAATAATCTTGATTTATGAAAAAGAAGAATATTTTAAGCATAATGTTGCTTATAATGTCGGTTTTCTGCACAGATGAATGTGTGGCATCTGAAGTGACCGATGGCGGTTTCCAGGATACATATAATCCTGATATACCCTTGGTTGTGTCGCTTGCAGGTGAGAAGGTAAATCTTGATAGAATCGATATGTATGAGCGTATTGACCGTGAGCTTACGAATATCGTTTACGGTCATAGTAGCACAATGCTTATTCTGAAGCGAGCGAATCGCTATTTCCCAATAATAGAACCTATCTTGAAAAAGAATGGAGTGCCTGAAGACTTTATGTATCTTGCTGTGATAGAAAGCAGCTTAAATGTTCGAGCTTATTCGAGAGCTAATGCCGCAGGGTTGTGGCAATTTCTTGCTGCAACAGCCAAGCAGTATGGTCTTGAGGTGAATGAAGAAGTCGATGAGCGCTATGACCCCGAAAAATCAACTGAAGCGGCATGCAGATATTTGCTTGCCGGTTTCAAGAAGTATAAGCACTGGGCGACGGTTGCAGCATCGTATAATGCCGGAATGGGACGTATATCGGGAGAACTTGCGAAACAATTGGCTGATAACTCTTATGATTTGTATCTTAATGAGGAAACATCAAGGTATGTGTTTAGAATGATTGCAATGAAGATGGTTATGGAGAATCCGCATGATTATGGATTTTACTTGACGGCAAAGCAATTATATCAGCCTATTCGTTACACTGAAGAAATCGTAGATGGTGCAGTGCCTAATTGGAGCGAATGGGCAAAGAAAAAAGGAATAAGTTATGCACAGTTGAGGGATATGAATCCGTGGATACGTTCGCAAGCTCTTACCAACAAAGCTAAGCGAATATATAAAGTGAAAGTGCCGATAATCGACGATTTATATAGAAGCAAGCACAAGATTAAGGTATTTAATCCTAAGTGGGTTAGAAAATAATACGGTAGAATAATTTTTTTAACGATGCGTTTAGACGGGAAAGAAGTGGATTGTGTGTCGGTCTATGGTGCACGAGTACATAATTTGAAAAATATAGATGTTGAAATACCGCATGGCAAGTTGACGGTGGTTACCGGGTTGAGTGGTAGTGGGAAGTCATCGCTCGCCTTCGATACTATTTTCGCAGAAGGACAACGTCGGTACATCGAAACATTTTCGGCTTATGCCAGAAATATGCTTGGAGTACTTGAGCGTCCTGATGTGGATAAAATAACCGGATTGTGCCCTGTGATTTCTATAGACCAAAAAACGGTAAACAAGAACCCTCGCAGCACGGTTGGTACTACGACTGAGGTGTATGATTATTTGCGCCTTTTGTATGCTCGAACAGCCGATGCCTACTCATATATTTCGGGGGAGAAGATGGTGAGATTCACAAGTGAGAAAATAGTGAATTTGATTCTACAGAAGTATTTCGGTCGACGTATTTACATAATGTCGCCTTTGGTGAAGAACCGAAAAGGACATTATAAGGAATTATTTGAGCAACTTAGGAAAAAAGGATATTTGACGGTTAGAGTCGATGGCGACTTCAAGGAAATCGCTTATGGCATGAAACTCGACAGATACAAGATGCACAGCATTGAACTTGTGGTCGATAAACTAAGGGTTGATGATAAATTCAAGGAACGGCTCTCAGATACGGTGGAACTTGCATTCAAGCAAGGAGACGGTGAGCTAATGGTGCTTGATAAAGATGATGCCGATAAAGTGGGGCATTACAGCAGGAAATTAATGGACCCTCTGACAGGATTGTCTTATGCCGAGCCTGCTCCACATAATTTCTCGTTTAATTCCCCGCAAGGAGCCTGCCGGAAGTGCAAAGGGCTTGGATATGTAAATCTTATCGATAGGGATAAGGTTATGCCTAATATGGATTTATCGATACGCGATGGGGGAATTGCACCTATTGGTAGATATAAGAATTCATTGCTGTTCTGGCAAATATCGGCAATATGTGAAAAATATGATGTCACGCTTGATACTCCGCTAAGAGATGTTCCTGAAGAAGCAATTGATGAGATAATGAACGGAACTGACGAGCGACTTGATATAAAAAACGCTACTATGAGCACCACCAATTATTTCATGACCTATGATGGCTTGGTGAAATATATTGAACTTCAGCAGAACGATGATGCATCGGCTCAAGCTCAGAAGTGGGCGGGGCAGTTCTTCTCCCGAGCAATTTGCCCTGAATGTGGAGGGGCAAGACTTAACAAGGAGGCTCTGTGTTATCGTATAGGGGGAAAGAATATTGCCGACCTTGCGCAAATGGACATAGTGGAGCTGAGAAATTGGATTCGCAACATTCGCAACGTAATGAACGATAAGCAATGGACTATTGCTCAAGAGATAGTGAAGGAGATTAGTGGACGTCTTGATTTTCTTATAAATGTAGGACTCGACTATATGTCACTTAATAGAAGTTCGGCATCGCTGTCGGGAGGTGAAAGCCAAAGAATACGTCTTGCAACGCAAATCGGTTCGCAACTGGTGAATGTGCTGTATATACTCGATGAACCGAGCATCGGACTTCACCAGCGAGATAATGTGCGACTGATTTCATCATTGAAGAATCTTAGGGATTCGGGGAATACTATAATAGTAGTAGAGCATGATAGGGATATGATGCTCGAATCGGATTATATAATCGATATAGGTCCAAAGGCAGGACGTAAGGGAGGAAATGTGGTCTTCTCGGGAACACCGGCTGAAATGCTGAAAAGTGACACTATTACGGCTCGCTATTTAAATGGAACACAAAGTATTGATGTGCCTGAAGTGCGAAGAAGTGGAAATGGAAAATCTATAATTCTTAAGGGGTGCAGTGGAAACAATCTGAAATCGGTAGATGTGGAATTCCCGCTTGGAATGTTCGTCTGCGTTACCGGTGTTTCGGGAAGTGGTAAGTCTTCACTCGTGAATGGTACATTGCAACCTATCCTAAGCCGTAGATTCTATAAATCGAATCAAGAGCCTTTACCATATAAAGAGATAATAGGTATTGAAAATGTTGATAAGGTGGTTCTTGTAGACCAAACGCCATTAGGTCGTTCGCCTCGGTCGAATCCTGCTACATACACGGGCATTTTTACTGATATAAGAAACTTATTTGTGGATATGCCTGAATCTAAGATAAGAGGATATAAAGCCGGAAGATTTTCATTTAATTTGTCGGGCGGAAGGTGTGAAGCATGCAAGGGAAATGGATATAAGACGGTTGAGATGAATTTCCTGCCCGATGTGCTTGTGCCATGTGAAACTTGTGGCGGAAAACGTTATAACAGGGAAACGCTTGAGGTGAGATTTAAAGGAAAATCGATTGCCGATGTCCTTGATATGACCATAAATCAAGCCGTGGAGTTTTTTGATTCCATTCCTTCGATTCTCGCTAAGATAAAAGTGCTGCAAGATGTGGGATTGGGATACATAAAACTCGGACAACCTTCAAGCACGCTATCGGGAGGTGAAAGCCAACGTGTGAAACTTGCTGCCGAATTGGCGAAGAAAAGTACCGGTAAAACATTGTTTATTCTTGATGAACCTACCACCGGATTACATTTTGAAGATATTAATGTGTTGCTCGATGTGCTTAATCGTCTTGTTGAAAAAGGAAATACTATGATTGTCATTGAGCATAATATGGATATCATTAAGTGCGCAGATTATATAATTGATATGGGACCTGAAGGTGGTAAGAATGGGGGAGAGATACTTGCTACGGGAACCCCCGAGGAGGTTGCTTCAAATAATAAGTCGATAACGGGACAATTCCTGAAGCATGAATTTTGAAATAAATTCGTATCAAATTTTATATAATACTATTTTATAATTCGCATGGCTTTTTGAGTAAGCGGTTGCTTTAACTAAAAGTTGTGCGAATTTATTTATTGCTATTTGATAGAATTATTTTGATATTTTTATAGTGCTTATTTGTGCGCGTGCTGTATCACGCGTAAGAGGTTTTAAATCAATTTATTATATAGTGAATTGCGCCGATTTAAGTCTTTAAGAGTGTAATGCTATGCATAATTGGGTAGGAGTAGTAAGAAATTTTGAATTTTCAGTCGGTTGAGCATATAAATAGCAGAATAATTGTCGTTTTGGTAATTATACCACGCATAGTTTGCGTGTGTGAATGTGAATTGCTAAATATGATTGAGCAATTCAAATCGATTGTATGTTCATGAGTTCGCATTTGGATAATGTAGAGTAGGGTAGTTGCATTTATTATTAATTGATTGGTGTCGTAAATATAAAAATAGAATTATTTACAAAACATACTTATGAGCTATATACAATATTTTTAAATTGACATAAAATATTGATTTACAATTATTTATAATCATTATTTAAAGATTTTATGTAAATATATTGAAGTGTTGTGCGACCGGGTGGTAGTGTGAATGAATTCATCGATGAAATATTATGTAAATTGCATAAATACAATAAAATAGATGTAAAAACATAAATAATTTATTTAGGTTTGGAGTTGTGTGATGAAAACGGGAAATAAATGCGAATTACAATCGCAAACTTTACTATATTTGCAAATATAAATATTAAAAATTTTGATGTTTCAAAACAAAATAGTATATTTGCAAAATATAATTTCAAAACGTAAATAATATGGATATCGTTTCTCGCATCAAATTCTTCTTAAATTATAGGGGTATTGCGAGTTCCCAATTTGCTGATACTTGCGAAATACCTCGACCTACTGTTTCTCAGTTGCTAAATGGCAGAAATAAGAAGGTTAGTGACGAAGTAATATCTAAAATTCATAATGCATATCCTGAATTATCAATTATGTGGTTGATGTTTGGTGAAGAACCAATGATAGTAAATTCAGAGCACAAATTGATACAGCCAAAAGTTGCTGAGAATTTAAAAATTGAATCGAATTCCGAATCTATGTCAATCGATGAGAATCTCAAGCATCAAGATGAAAAGCGAATTTTGTTTTTTAACGATACTGAAGTGCCGCAAGATATCTCAAACGATTCAGAGAATAAATCTTCACAAATTCCAATATCGAGAGTAATTGAGAATTTTGCGAGAAGTGTTGAGCATAACGATGTAAATACAGAAAAGAGTGGCGAAAAGCACATTGTGAATGTTATGGTATTCTATTCCGATAATAGTTTCGTATCATTTGTTCCCGAAAAACGTTAGGTTTTCCGTACATTTGTTGGATATTTGTGTTAAAAGCATTATCTTTGCAGAGCTTTTGCGAAAAGGTAGGTCCGGTAGCTCAGCTGGATAGAGCAACAGCCTTCTAAGCTGTGGGTCTTGGGTTCGAATCCCAACCGGATCACGAAAGGAGTTCAAACGAACTCCTTTTTTCGGCTCCAAACGAAATAGAACTAACGATTATTACATTGATACATAGATAGTACCTTTCTTTAATACAGCATCTTTGCTGTTGATAATGATTTTCATAGTAAAAAAAATTAGAGTACCCGCGAAGATACTCTAACTTTCTATACTATTAAAAGACGGAATTTAAAACAAATATTGTACGCCATCCAAATTCTCTAATAATTCCCTGTCAGAATCAGAATCTGCAAATAATTTAATAATTTTAGAAATAAACTCATATTGTTTAGTTGTCCAACCTTGACAATGCTCAAATTCAAAGTCGCAGAAGAATATCATTTCTTCAGGGGCTACTTGCTCTCCATTTTCTCCCTTTGAACGGAATCTATGAATCACAGCCCAACCATTAACTTCATCATCGTAGATGTCTTCTGTGGCATTTCTTAAATCAGCAATTTTATCGTTTAATTTAGGATTTAATCTACCTAAATCAGATCTATATTCCTCAACTTCTTGTTTCGCTCTATTATACTCTCCACGAGAGAGTTCCGAATCGTAGTATTGAGTTGGAGCATATATTTCCATAGTAGATTGAGCTAAATCCATTTTTCGCTCAATAGATTCAATTTTAGAATATAATTCAGCAACCTCTTTAGTTGTTTCTAAAACTTTTTCTATCTTAGAAATATTTATACGAGAACTATCAACTCTTGTTGATATTGCTTCATAACTTTCAGGATATGTCAGATAATCCTTAATACAATCCGAAACCAGTTTTTCGGCTTTGTCCTCATTAGAGAGTGTGCAGGAAGTAAAAATCAAAGCAACTGCACAGAACAATAGTTGTAGCTTTTTCATAATAGTAGTAATTTAATTTACGCAAAGATACTAACAATAATTAACATAGACCTCATTTTTGTTTAGATTTAGGAGATTTGTTTCTAAAAGGATATATTATTTAACATAATATTAATTATGTAACAAATGGGCGTGGAAATTATTTGTGTCCGGAGCTGCGGTAATCGTGTATTGTTATTTTGTATTGCTATTTACTTTTATGTTTATTCGTTTTTTCAGATAATCTTTTACACATAGTGCTGAAATTGATGCAAATATAGTATTTGCTGAAGTTGTAGAATATATATAAAATTATACTTATATATTTTACAGAGTTACCTAACATAATTCCGCCAGTGAGAAGTCACAATAATTATCACAACTAATGATTTATCCGCAATATCGGGGCGCTATTTTGGCATTTTTATTGTTTTGATAATCTTAAAGAGCTAATAATGAATATGAGATAAACACAGGTATATATAGTCTTCAAATATCGATTCCTTATAATAAGTGAAAGCTTATGTTTTATTCTACTGCATTATGTGCCACTCAATCATGCATAGGTGTAGCGCATATTATTCATTTAATGATAAGTTAAATTATTTATTGAATAATGGATTTGACCGGTTTTATTGGTTTGGATATATTAAACATTATGATTAATTTTGACAATGACAATTGATATATAAATATGGTATCAGATAATTATAAAGTGTTGTTGAATAATAATTTAACTTGTATTAATGATAATTTCTTCACATTCATAGAAGAGCACGAAGATGATGATGTGGAAAAATTAAGGCTGAAGCGATTTAGTAATCACGATTTTGATACGTCATTTGCTATTACCCAGATTGAGTGCAGGAAGAAGATTCGCAAGAAGTTGCCTGAGATTTATGGAAATAAGCGATTCCTTTTTCCTTCGGTATTATCTACCGAGCAGTGTACGAGTGAGGTTGTTGCAAAATATCATGCTACAATAATAGGAGAAGTAGATAGCTTTCTCGACATGACCGGAGGGTTGTGTATCGATGATTATTATATAGCTGATAATGTGAAAGAATTGCTATCAATTGAGAAAAATGAACATACGGCTGATATCAGTCGCTATAATATGTCGGAAATGCGAAAGAATATTAGTGTTATATCAGGTGATTCTGCTGAATATTTGCGTGGAGACGTGCGCCGATATGATGCAATATATATCGACCCTGCTCGCAGAGGTGTAAACCAGAGTAGAATGTTCGGGTTGCCCGATTGTGAACCTAATATCATTCCCCTACTCTCTCTTATCAAGAGTCATACTGATGTTCTTTACGTCAAAGCATCTCCAATGCTTGACATTACTCAAATGCTAAGAGAAGTGAGTGATGTGACTGATATATGGGTCATTTCGCTAAGGAATGAATGTAAAGAGTTGTTTTTTAAGCTAGATTTTGCATTGAATAAAAGATTCACTATAGAAGAAAGTGCTGACAATATTTACGAAAGTCCTAAGGTTCACTGCATTAATTTTGTTGATGAAAATACTATGCAAGAGCTTAATTATAGCTATCTTCGAGATAAGACAACGAGCGATATTATAATATCCGATTGTGTGAAGCAATATATATATGAGCCAAATGCTTCAATTATGAAAGCAAATGCTTTCGGAGAAGTGTGTAGTCGATATAAGGTTGATAAAGTTGCTGTGAATTCACATTTGTTCACGAGTGGAGAATTGGTGCATGATTTTCCGGGGAGGATATTTCAAGTAGAAGATGTGATACCATTCAAAGATAATTTGCTGAAAAAAGCTCTCAAAGGAATTAAGCGGATTAATGTGAGTGTGCGTAATTTTAAGTTGACAGCCGAACAATTGAAAAAACGTCTAAAAGTGTGCGATGGCGGTTCTAAATATTTATTTGGAACTACTGATGCCGGTGGAGAGATGAAAGTGCTGTTGTGTAGTAAGATTTGATGCATTCAGTTCATGAGCGGCAAAAGCCAAATAGTAGCCTTAGATGCTTATTTCTTCATCATTCGGTCCATAATGCGCTTATCTTCGCGTTCCTTTATCGATTGACGTTTATCGTATACTTTCTTGCCTTTACCAATACCAATAACCATTTTCGCCAAGCCGCGCTCGTTGATAAATACACGAAGCGGCACTATTGAGAAGCCGCTCAGTTGGCTAAACTTCATCAGAGTGCTTATTTCCTTCTTATTTAGTAGTAGCTTTCGGTCGCGTCGCGCAGCATGATTATTGTATGAGCCATATTCATATTCAGCAATATACATATTTTTTACCCATACCTCGTTGTTATTGATAAAGCAGAAAGTGTCGGTCAGTCCGGCTTTACCTTTTCTTATCGACTTAATTTCTGTGCCGGTCAATACTATGCCTGCGGTGAATGTGTCGGAAATTTCAAAATCGAAAGTAGCCCGACGATTTTTTATGTTGATTTGGTTGTTTGCCATATATTCTACTATTTATACATTTGTGAATGATAAAGATAAATTAAGGATATATCCGATAAAAAAAGGAATTATTATAGAGAATGCAGCAAGTATATAGAGAAACATATTGCCGGGATTGATACCAATATAATCGGCCGCTTTGTGCGAAGTGACAAATACATATAGATAGAAAATGTTTATAAAGAGCCATGGTGTAGGCAGCAGGTTGTTTGTGATGTTCAAAATTATTAGAATTACAAGGTTGTAAATAATGGCGGTATTAACGCGGTTGGCAACTTCTTTGCTGCTCACAATTGATGTGAAGAAACCTGTTAATATATAGCTACATATATGGTAAGCAAAATAATACTTGGTGAAATCAATTATAGCTTTTTGTATGCAATAGGATATTGTAGCTTTGTCGTGATAGAACATCTCAGCAAATGCTGTTATTGATAGTACTGCCAGCATAGGATAAAGAACCTTCGATAACATTATTGCCGAAGGAACATTATATTTCTTTATGTTTGCCCATGCATCGGCAGGAGAAACAATCATCATCAATATGTTTTTTGTAAAACTCATTGCTATTAATATATGCGTAGATTTATAAATATATATGCTATTTTCCGCAAAAGTACATAAAAATCGGCAGATTTTTGTGTACTTTTGTATTGTTTTTAAGAATAAACTATGAGATTTGAACTATTCATTGCCCACCGATTGAAACTTGGAGGTTCGGGAAGCCAAACCGTGGCTCCAAATCTCACAATAGCAATGGTGGGGATTGTCTTGGCGATTATTGTGATGATATTGTCAATCACAATAGTGTGTGGCTTTAAGAAAGAGATTTCAAACAAGATATATAATCTTGATTCTCACATAAAGGTGACAAATTCGGCTGTATTAGTTAACGGTAATAATTATTCTACGGTGAACGCCGATGATATTATGCCATTGCTTAAGCAACATTCAATAGCCGATTCTTTATCAGTAATCAGCCTTATTGCCGAAAAACCTGCCATATTAAAGACCGATGATAATTTTAAGGGAATTGTTTTTAGAGGTGTTGATGATAACTTCGATTGGGAATATTATCGTGAGAATCTGGTGGAAGGTCGTGTGCCTGCTACCGGAGATTCGGCTGATGTAAACGAAGTAATAATTTCTCGAAAGATGGCTTCTCAGCTAATGCTCGGTGTAGATGACCGGATACTCACTTATTTCATTGACGACAAGGTGCGTGTGCGAAAATCGCATATTGTAGGTATTTATTCCACCGATTTCGATGAATACGATGATATATATATTCTCGGAAGCATAAAGATTGTGCAGGGTGTGAATGGCTGGGACGAGCGCACAGGTACGTATATTGGCATTAATACTCGTTATATAAATGACGTAGCCAATCAGGCTTATTCTATCTATAATATTATTATGCGGTCAGTGATTGACAAGGACTCCCCTATTATGTATAGCGTGACCGACACTACATATAACAATATGGCGTATTTTTCGTGGCTTGAATTGCTTGATATGAATGTAGTAATTATCATTATTCTGATGACTGTGGTATCGGCATTTACTTTGATTGCCGGGCTTTTGATGATAGTACTTGAGCGCATTAATATGATAGGAATATTGAAAACGCTCGGTGCTACAAATAGCACAGTGCGAAGAATATTCATCTATCTCACACAGAAACTGATAATCAAATCACTGTTTCTCGGCAACGTATTCGGACTGGCATTCGCAGTTCTTCAGCAGAATTTTCACTTCCTGAAACTCGATGCCGAGTCCTATTACATTGCTTATGTTCCTGTGGAAATAAATTTTTCGTATATAATGCTGCTCAATATTGGAGTGGTTGTAGTGTCTTATATAACGCTTCTTGCCCCATCAATGATAATATCATATATTAAGCCTTCAAAGTCGATTAAATTCGAGTAATTGTAGCAAAATTACTCTTCTTCAAGTGGCTTTTTGGGTAGGCAGAATGACAAGAATATATAGCCTAATAATCCTGAAAGGATTGAGCCTGTAATGATACCGATTTTGGAATCATTAAGAAGCTCTACCCCCTCAGCCCCCATAGAGCCGAATGACAGATTTGCAATAAATAATGATACTGTGAATCCTATACCTCCGAGCATTGATACTGCGGCAAGCATTTTCCAATTGCTGAATTCAGGCATTGGGGCTAATCGAAGTTTTATGGTGGCAAATGAGAAAAGGAAGATTCCTGCAAATTTGCCTAACACAAGTCCGCAAATAATGGCGAGACTAACACCGCTATAAACATCGGAGAATTCCATTCCGCTGAAGCATATTCCGGCATTAGCAAATGCAAACAGGGGCACTATTATATAGTCGACAATCGGGTGTAGAGTATCTTCAAGGTCTTGAAGTGGTGAAATAGCTTTATCCGACGCTGATTCTATCTGCTTAAACCAGTTCATTTGCTCTTTGCTTAGAATATATTTTGAATTGTCTACTTGCTCCTCTTCGGGAATAGGAAATTTCACTATGCAATTGCGAATGTCGCCGATGAACTTCTTGATATTTGTGACCGGAGAAGCCGGAATACAGAATGCTACAAGCACTCCTGCAATTGTGGGGTGAATACCTGAGTTAAGAAACAAGAACCACACTGCTATTCCGAGTGAGATGTAGTACATCTTGCTTTTTATGTGCATAACCGCTCCTAAGAACAATAGAATGAGAAGTGCAAATGCATAAACGAGCAACATATATTCAATGGTTGACGTGTAGAAAACGGCTATCACGATTATTCCTCCTATATCATCTACTACTGCAAGTGTAGTTAGAAAAACTTTAAGAGAAATGGGGACTCTCTTGCCGAGCATTCCAAGGACTCCGAGAGAGAAGGCAATGTCGGTGGCCATAGGTATGGCCGAGCCTCCTATGAAATCTGTCCCTTCTGCTTGATGACTGAAAATAAGTACCGGAACAAGCATACCACCGCAAGCGGCAATTATTGGCAACATAGCCTGCTTGAACGATGCCAATTCACCTACAAGTACCTCACGCTTTATTTCAAGCCCAATTGTGAAGAAGAATATTGCCATTAAGGCATCGTTGATGAATTGCATAAAAGTCATAGGTTGACCATGGTGACTGAAAAGATTGAAGTCGCCGATTTGTAGCGATACATGATAATCCCAAAGTGCAGAATAATAATGGCTTATAGATGGAATATTTGCTACTATCATAGCGAGCACTGTTGCCACTATCAGCACGTTTCCGCTACTTGCATGATTGCGGATTGTTTTTCTTGTAGTGAATAAAATAGACATAATCGATTGATTTAATTGTAACCTTACACAGGTTAAAATATAATAAACTGATTAATTGTTCGTTTCCAAAATTAATTGGATAATTATAGTAGAATATTTGAAATAATCAAGCTCAATGCAAACTGGATTTAGCATTGAGCTTGTTTTGATTTTTAGTGCTAATCTAATTTAAGTACGGCAAGGAATGCTTTCTGAGGCACTTCCACTGAGCCGATTTGTTTCATTCGCTTTTTTCCCGCTTTTTGTTTTTCAAGCAGTTTGCGTTTACGGCTGACATCGCCTCCGTAGCATTTTGCTGTCACATCTTTTCTAACAGCCTTAATGGTTTCTCTTGCTATGATTTTTGCTCCAATAGCTGCTTGTATTGCAATGTCAAACTGTTGCCGTGGAATCAATTCTTTAAGTTTCTCACACATTCTACGTCCGAAAGGCACTGCATTATCGAAGTGTGTGAGCGTACTTAGTGCATCTACCGGGTCACCATTCAGCAATATGTCGAGTTTCACCAATTTCGACTCTCGGAAGTCATGAATATGATAATCAAATGAAGCATATCCCTTGGAGATGCTCTTTAATTTGTCGTAGAAGTCGATAACAATTTCTCCGAGAGGTAAATCGAATATTATTTCAATGCGGTTACCGGAAATGTATTCTTGTTTTACAAGCTCGCCTCGCTTGCTTAGACACAAAGTCATTATCGGACCGATATAGTCTGTCACAGTGATAATAGATGAACGAATAAACGGCTCTTCAATGTGGTCAATCAAGGTTAGGTCGGGCAATCCTGCCGGATTGTGAACCTCAGTCATACCACCCTTTTTGTCGTAGATACGATAGGATACGTTAGGTACTGTGGTTATAACCTCCATATTGAATTCTCTGCTTAGTCGTTCCTGCACAATCTCCATGTGTAAAAGCCCGAGAAAGCCACATCGAAATCCAAATCCTAATGCCACTGATGATTCGGGTTGGAATGTAAGTGAAGCATCATTCAGTTGGAGTTTCTCCAATGACGAGCGAAGATTCTCGAAATCTTCAGTTTCAATGGGATATACACCCGCAAACACCATAGGCTTTACCTCTTGAAAACCATCGATGGCGGCATCACAGGGATTTTGAACGTGAGTAATAGTGTCACCTACCCTCACTTCCTTTGATGTCTTTATTCCTGATATTATATACCCTACATTGCCTGCCGACAGCTCATTCCTTGGCGACATTTGCAACTTCAGCACACCTATTTCATCGGCATGGTACTCTTTGTCGGTGTTGACAAATTTCACAAAGTCATCTTTCCTTATAGTGCCGTTAATTATCTTGAAATAGGCAATAATTCCACGGAATGGATTAAACACTGAGTCGAAAATAAGGGCTTGCAATGGAGCTTTTGGGTCACCTTTGGGCGCAGGTATGCGCTCTACTATGGCTTCAAGAATTTCACTTACTCCAATACCTGTTTTGCCACTTGCTCTAATTATCTCTTCGCGTTTGCAACCAAGCAAATCAATAATTTGGTCTTCTACTTCATCGGGCTTTGCGCTATCAAGGTCAACCTTATTGATTACAGGAATAATCTCCAAATCATTGTCTATTGCCATATATAGATTGGAAATTGTTTGAGCTTGTATGCCCTGCGAAGCATCAACAATAAGTAGTGCCCCCTCGCAAGCTGCTATCGAGCGCGAAACTTCATAGGAGAAGTCGACGTGTCCCGGAGTGTCAATAAGATTGAGAGTATAAGTTTCGTTATTATGAAGATACTGCATCTGTATGGCATGGCTCTTAATGGTTATGCCACGCTCTCGCTCAAGGTCCATATCATCGAGCACTTGGGCTTGCAGGTCCTTACCTACTACAGTGCTTGTGGTCTCGAGCAGACGGTCGGCAAGTGTGCTTTTGCCGTGGTCAATATGGGCAATAATGCAGAAATTCCTGATTTTGTTCATGTACAATTCTTTAATTTTTTTGCAAAGATAGTGCAAATCGAGCGCAAAAACAATAAGCTTGCTTAATTGGTTTTGCCGAGATGCCGCCTATCTTATCCAAAGTAGTGCAAATCGAGCGCAAAAACAATAAGCTATATTGTAATTGTTAATCCATCGTAGGCAAGGCATACGCCGGCAGGTAATATTTGCGACACATTGGCATGCAACCCCATATCATGACTTATATGTATAAGAAATGTACGCGTTGGTGATATCTGCTTCACTATAGCAAGCGATTCAGCTAGCGACATGTGCGACATGTGCGGCTTTATTCTTAAAGCGTTGATAATTAGAGTGTCGATGCCTTTTAGGCTCTCAATGACAGAATCGTCGATAGTTTTGGCATCAGTTATATATGCCATTTTGCCAATTCTGTAACCATTTATTAGAAGACGATAGTGCCACACCGGAAGAGGCTGAATCTCAATGTCGCCAATATTAAATTTATAGTCGGATATCTCATGCAACTCAAATGAGGGCACGCCCGGATACGGGTGTTCTTTAAAGCAATATGGAATGCGGTCTTTCAAGTCAGTAAGCACATCTTTGCGTGCGAACACGGCGAGAGGATTTTGTGCACAGAAAGGGCGTAAATCATCAAAACCTCCAACATGGTCATAGTGACTATGGGTTACAAGCACGGCGTCAATCTGCATTTTTTCACCTGCGTTGAGCGCTTGAGTGCGAAAATCAGGTCCGCAGTCGATAAGAAGATTCTTCCCACCTGTCTTTACAAGCACTGAAGTGCGCAGACGTTTATCGCGAGCATCGGTCGATGTGCATGTGGCGCAGTTACACCCTATTTGTGGTACTCCTGTTGATGTGCCTGTGCCTAAGAATATTACTTCCATAAATTTGATTAGTAATCATTTATTTTCTGAATTTCCTCAGCTGTCCGTCTTCGAAAATGAGGAAGACTCCATTGTCGTAGGTCCAATACTCTTTCAGCCCATCGTAGGTGGGACGTCGGTCGATGGCTTTTGGTGCCCCAAGTGCTAATCGGCACTCATCTTTAGTCATGTCGAGTACTACATCGCCGTTGATGATATGTTGCCAAATCTCATCGCCAATCTCCGGATAGCGTTCGTGAATATCGGTGGTGGAGAACAATTCATTGAACGAGCGGTTTTGGACCGATGATAAATCCGACGACATAAATAGATATGCCTCACTATTCCCAGCGGAGAAACGTATTTTATAGGGGAATACTTTATTACCGGGGAGGATATCTTTTATCGTTATTTTTATGAATTTACGTCCGTTTATCAATCTCTCATCAGCATCATACCACAACGATGTTTTTATGTATAATTCCTTATTTTTGAGCATAGAGCGCAATTGCAGTATTTCATCGATGTCGATAAGGAAAGGTATAGTGTAGTAATTCCCTGCTTGTTTGAACTCATCAAGCGTTTTATTTGTGGCAATCACAAATTCATTACTATCAGTATCAATGAAATGAATGTTGATGCAGTCTTTGCTTTCAATTGACTTGTAGGTGGTGTATTTGCTGTATTTAAGCAATTTATGCTTCAACGAGCTACTTGAAGATAGCGTTGTCGACGGAGTAAAGAGCAACTTTATATTGTCGTTGGTCACGAAAAACAGTTTTCCCGATTCCCAATCAGGAAAACTGTCGTGATTTATGGCATACAGTGTGCGATTGTCGGCGTACTTTGCCCCTTTGGTGTTGTCGATAGCTTTGTTTACGTCCTTTTGCGTAATGGCTTTAGTGCTTTCCACTCCGGTGAAACACCCTGTTAACGACAACATTGCCAAAAGGCTTGTGCCAAGCAATGCTAATGCTGTGTGTCGGTTCCCGTTCAATTATTATTAACTTTTATTTGTGATTAATTCTACGACAATTTGTGAATAATGAGTCCCGAACGCAGTTTTGGCTCAAACCATGTGGTTTTGGGTGGCATTATGTTGCCCGAATCGGCTATGTCGATTATTTGCTGCATTGTCACGGGGTATAAAGCAAGTGCCAGAGCCATTTCGCCACTATCTACACGATGCTTCAGCTCTCCCAGTCCTCTAATTCCACCCACAAAGTCAATTCGTTTGTCACTACGCAAGTCGGTAATGCCGAGAATATCGCACAAAATAAGATTTGAAGATATTGTCACATCGAGCACCCCAATTGGGTCATCGTCATTGTATGTGCCGGCTTTTGCTGTCAGTGAATACCATTCGCCATCAATGTAGAGCGAAAAATTGTGTAATTTCTCGGGTTTATAGATATCGCAACCTTTATTTTCCACATCGAAATTATCGGTAAGACGTGTCAAAAATTCCTCTTTCGATAGCCCGTTAAGGTCTTTCACCACACGATTATAGTCGATAATATTCAAGTGCGATGCCGGGAAACAAACTGCAAGGAAATAGTTGTATTCCTCTGTCCCGTTGTGATTGGGATTGGCTTTTGCTTTTTCGTTACCTACAAGTGCCGCCGCAGCTGTGCGATGATGCCCATCGGCAATGTAGAGTGCCGGAATTGAAGCAAATGCCGATGTGATATTATCAATTGTGGTCTTATCATCAATCACCCAGAAATGATGACCGAATCCATCATCGGTTATGAAGTCGTATTCCGGCTCTTTGACGATAGTGTCTGCTATAACCTTTGCCAAATCGGCATTGTCGGGGAATGATAGAAATACGGGCTCTATGTTAGCATCGTTTATGCGCACATGCTTCATGCGGTCTTCCTCCTTGTCGCGGCGAGTGAGCTCATGCTTTTTGATGCGTCCGCTCATATAGTCATCAACGTTTGCCGCTACAACAATGCCATATTGTGTGCGGTTATTCATCGTCTGAGCATATATGTAATAATGTTCTTCTGTGTCTTGAACTAACCAACCTTTTTCCTGGAATTTCTTGAAATTGGCAACTGCTTTATCATAGACACATGGTGCATGTTCATCAGTCCCGGGTGCAAAATCTATTTCAGGTTTTATGATGTGATATAGCGATTTTTCATTGCCTTCAGCCTCTTTGCGCGCCTCTTCAGAGTTTAGCACATCGTAGGGACGTGAAGCTACCTGCTCTACAATATCGCAGGGAGGACGTAATCCCTTAAATGGTTTTATCTTTGCCATAATCGAATGTTTTATGCTGTTACTTCTTGCGAATAATGGTTTGTTCTCTGTCGGGACCTACCGAAACTATTGTTACCGGCACTCCAAGCACATTTTCTATATATTCGATATAGTTCTTGAATTGTACGGGGAATTCCGATTCGTTTTTAATTTTAGTCATATCGGTTTTCCAACCTTCAAGTTCTGTATATACAGGGGTGATGTCGGTATCAACGCTGAAAGGGAAATCCTTTGTTGCTACGCCATTAACAATATACTCATTACATACTTTTATGGTGTCGAAATTATCAAGAACATCGCTCTTCATCATTATCAGCTGTGTTACACCATTAAGCATTATTGTGTATCTCAAGGCTACAAGGTCGAGCCAGCCACAACGGCGTTCACGTCCTGTTACTGCTCCATATTCATGACCTATTGCACGTATCTTTGCTCCTGTTTCATCGAATAATTCTGTCGGGAATGGCCCGCTTCCCACTCGCGTGCAGTAAGCCTTGAAGATGCCGAATACCTCACCTATTTTATTAGGCGCAACACCAAGTCCCGAGCAAGCTCCGGCACACACCGTATTGGACGATGTAACAAACGGATATGAACCGAAATCTACATCAAGCAGGCTACCTTGTGCTCCTTCACAAAGCACACTCTTGCCCTGAGCGAGAAGGCGGTTTACCACAAATTCGCTGTCGATGATATCGTAGGTCTTGATATATTTTATAGCTTCAAACCATTTTTTCTCAATTTCAGACACATCGCTACTTTCGCCAAGAGCTGTCAGCAAATTCACATGGCGCTGCTTGGCAGTGGCGTATTTCTTCTCAAAATCGCTGAATATGTCGCCCACACGCAAGCCGTTGCGACTTATCTTGTCGGTGTAGGTCGGACCTATCCCCTTTCCTGTAGTGCCTATTTTTGCATCTCCTTTCAATTTCTCGTAGGCTGCATCAAGCAGACGATGCGTAGGCATTATGAGATGAGCCTTTTTTGATATCTTCAATATATTCTTTATGTTTATGCCACTCGTTTCCAATGACTCTGCTTCTTCGCGAAACAATATAGGGTCGAGAACCACTCCATTGCCTATTATGTTCACCTGTCCATGTTGGAAAATGCCAGAAGGAATTGAACGTAACACATATTTGTGCCCTTCAAATTCAAGGGTGTGACCGGCATTCGGCCCGCCTTGGAATCGTGCAACCACATCATATTTCGGAGTGAGAACATCGACTACTTTGCCTTTGCCTTCATCCCCCCATTGCAATCCTAATAGAACGTCAACTTTCATTTCAAATATTGTTATTTAATGTTTAATTTTTTCTTGTTTTCCTGCGACTCTTTTTTCAACTTTCGGGCACAACGATTGCAAATTCCATACACATAAAGCGCAAAATAAGATGTGCTGAACGATGGATATTTTATGGTATTCATATACTTTATGAACTCAGTGTCTTTCACATCTTTTATTTTTCCACACTCCACGCATATCAAGTGGTGATGGTTTGATGTGTCGCACACTTTTTCATACTGCGCATGCTGATTCCCGAATTGATGCTTTCGCACCAAGCCACAATCGGCAAGCAAATCCATTGTGTTGTAGATTGTTGCACGGCTCACATGATATGAATCTTCTTCCATTTTTTTGTGGAGAGTAATAATGTCGAAATGACTATTGAACGACATAACTTTATCGAGAATGGCATAACGTTCCGGAGTCTTTCGCAATTTCTTGCTCTCCAGAAACATTGTCAGCTTGTTTTGTGCCGCTATTTTTGCTTTCTCGTCAATCATATCAATGTGAAAATAACTACACATCTACATCGCCCATCGTACTCAAAACTTTTTAGCATTATTCATTATGAATTTAGCTTGCTCTGTGAAAACAATCGGCGAAGTCGCAATATTTTTTACCTCACAAAGATAAAACAATTACCTAAATTACACAACCTTTTCACTCCCCATTTTTCACCGCACTCTCCTCTAAACTGTAACAGCAAACATAGCACCTATT
>CAMEKH010000003.1 GCA_945921235.1 uncultured Prevotellaceae bacterium
CAAAGTGAGGCTGTGTCGTAATGAACTGCACCCCAAAAGTTAGACGCAAAACTTTTGGGGTGCATTTCATAACCCTTAATTACGACACAGCCTCTTCTTTTAGCATTGTGCAACATTTGCAGAATATTGATGTTGCATCGGCGAGAGGTTTTTAGGAGATTATTGTATGTAGCGGCTAAAGAAACGCCATACTTCCTCGCCTGTATTGATATATTTCTCAAACCAGCAGTGCGGGGCATTAATTACTTTATAGAGCCACACATCATTGTGAGTGCGCGGATTAGAGAATTCATATTTTATGATATGGCTGTTAAGGGTAGTGTCGGTCACGGCAATGGTGTCGGAGGAGATGGCGGTGCACTTGTTGGCATCGACAATTCTGCATATAGCGAGTGGCACAGGAACATACTCACCCCAACCGTCTTTATTCTCCATATCGCCGGTCCAGCGTGAGACTTTGTCGTTGGTTCCGTGGATTTCCATAAAAGGCACAGGTCTTCCCACTTTTTTGTTCTCGTAGATAGGATACATCAATTGACCGGCGAGAGATGCAAACGCCTTGAATGTAGTTTGCTTGGAGTGAGCCATGAGGTAGCACAAGTCGCCTCCGTTTGACATTCCGGTGAGGAAAGTGTTTTTCTTGCTGAGGCGGTATTTATTCTGCACAATCGCCGCGAGCTTGCACAGGGCACTTACGTCGTCGACCTTCCAGTCTTTCTGCGTCGGGTATCCCACATTCCAGCTGTGCTTTCCCTTAGAGTCTTTCAGCCCTTGAGCCACACACACTGCAAAGTTGTGCCTCACGGCAGCCTTGTTCATCCACGTCTTTGATTTGCCCGTGTTTCCGTAACCATGGCACACCATTACGAGCGGAGCATCATCAGGCAGATTATCGGGGATAATCATCTTGTAGCGACGCAATTCGCCATTGATTTTCACAGAATCGTTCACTATTTTTTGGGCGAATGTGGGCAATATGCACATTTGAGTCAATGCGATGACAATACCCAAAATTTTCAGTAGTCTTTTCATAAAATGTAGTTTAACTATCAATAAAATCTAACGTAAAATTACAGATATAATCCATATTGTGCAAATTTGTGGCAACAAATGGTGAAAAAATGTGCTAAAAATCCTCTGTATTGTCGGCTGTAATGTGTCGCAATAGCGGTGAGTTGCATTTAGTGAGCCTTAGAGTCGACGAAAAACAAGTTGTGCCCTTGTTTTTTTATACTGCCGGTGTAAAAACTCGCGGTTTTTGTGTACATTTGCAATTTAAAAAGAAGAAAAGAAAACAATATAGATGGATTTTAGTTTATTGGCAACAGATACGGCAAGTAATGCTCGTGCAGGACTGATTTCTACCGCTCATGGAGAGATAGAAACGCCTATATTTATGCCTGTAGGGACTGTAGGTTCGGTGAAAGGAGTACATTTCAGGGAACTTGAAGAAGATATAAAGGCTCAGATAATATTGGGCAATACGTATCATCTCTATTTGCGTCCGGGAATGGAAATAATAGGCAAAGCCGGCGGGTTGCATAAATTCAATGGCTGGCAACGCCCGATATTGACAGATAGTGGAGGTTTCCAAGTGTTCTCGCTATCGGCAAACCGCAAGTTGAAGGAGGAGGGAGCATATTTCCGCAGTCATATAGATGGTTCAAAGCACTTGTTTACGCCCGAGGGAGTAGTCGACATACAGAGAATAATAGGAAGCGACATAATGATGGCCCTCGACGAATGTCCGTCGGGAAAATCAGATTACGATTATGCCAAGAAGTCGCTTGCGCTTACTCATCGGTGGCTTGAAAGAGGCTGGAAGCGATATAAAGAAACAGAGGGGCATTATGGATATACGCAAGCATATTTCCCGATAGTTCAAGGCTGTGTGTATGCCGATTTGAGGCGACAGTCGGCTGAATATGTAGCTTCACTTGGTGCCGACGGGAATGCCATAGGCGGGCTTGCAGTAGGCGAGCCGGCTGAGAAGATGTATGAGATGATAGAGGTGGTGAATGAGATATTGCCTGCTGATAAGCCTCGATACCTAATGGGAGTGGGAACTCCGGCAAATATTCTTGAAGCGATAGAGCGAGGAGTGGACATGATGGATTGTGTGATGCCTACGCGCAACGGGCGCAATGGAATGTTGTTTACACGTCATGGCATAATGAATATGCGCAACAAGAAATGGGCTGATGATTTTTCACCAATACAAGAAGATGGGCCTTCATTTGTGGATAGAGCATATAGCAAGGCCTATTTGCGCCATCTTTTTGTGAGTCAGGAGTTGCTTGCGATGCAAATAGCAAGCATACATAATTTGGCATTTTATTTGTGGCTTGTGAAAGAAGCTCGCAGGCATATTATTGCCGGAGATTTCAAGCAGTGGAAAGATGCTATGGTAATCGACGTGACGCGTCGCTTGTAGGTTGTTCAGATAAACAAAATAGATTGAATAGATGAAATTTTTTCGTAAAAAAAATATCAACAAAAGCATTAATCCGGGAAGCGCTGATGTGGCAGGAAATGATTGTGAGAAAAAGAAGCCTCTAAGAAAGCCTCTCATAAAGACTTTCGATTTGTATATTATACGCAAATTTCTTGGGTCATACGTTTTCTCAATAATGCTACTGCTTGCAATTGTGGTGATGTTTGATATTAATGAGAAACTTGATGCAATACTGACAGCGCCACTGAGTGAAACGGTGTTTGATTATTTTATGAATTATCTGCCGTATTTTGCAAATCAGTTTAGCCCGTTGTTTACATTTATTGCCGTTATTTTCTTTACGTCGAAACTTGCCGATAATTCCGAGATAATAGCCATATTATCGAGTGGTATCAGCTTTAAGCGCCTGCTTGTGCCGTATCTTGTGTCGGCATCGATAATAGCAGGATTCTCATTTGTGCTTGCTGCATACGTCATACCGCCGGCAAATGTGAAACGCATAGCATATACCAACAAGTGGGTGAATAATAAAAAGGTGGAGTATGGCACAAATATTCAGCTTCAAGTGACACCCGGAGTAATAGCATACATGTCGCGCTATGATAATATATCGAAGACCGGATATAAGTTTTCGCTTGAAAAATTCGATAAGAAAGTTATGAAATCGCGATTGACTGCACAATCGATAAAATATGATACCTTATATAAATGGACAGTGTGTGACTATGTGATACGAGATTTTAAAGGATTGCGAGAAACCATTACTCGGGGAGCGAAAAAAGATACGATAATAGAAATAGAGCCAAAAGATTTTCTTATAGCCAAAAATGACCATGAAATGCTCACTACGCCCCAACTTGCGACGTATATCAGCAGGCAGAAAGAGCGAGGAGTGGCAAATATAAAGAATTTTGAAATAGAATTGGAGAAACGTTACGCTATGACCGGCGCAGCATTTATATTGACTGTGATAGGAATGTCGCTTTCATCGCGCAAGGTAAAAGGAGGAATGGGAATAAACATAGGAATAGGACTGTTGCTCAGTTTCTCATATATATTGTTTTCAACGGTCACATCATCGTTTGCGGTGTCGGGATACACATCGCCTTTTGTGGCAATGTGGATACCAAATGTGATATATACGATAATAGCTGTATATTTATATCGCAAGGCATCGATATAGCGGAGAGAAAATGTGAAGAAAAAATGCGTAAAAGAGGCGTTGGAAGATGATATTTGGCATAAATGGAAAGAAATTTATATAATATGACACAATTCTTTTATATTGAGGAAAGTCTTTTTTGATAAATTTGCTCACATCATTAAGGATTGTTTTATCGATATAAAAAAAGAAAAATGAAATTTACCAAGAAAATTGTCTTTTTAACTACTGTAGTAGGTTCTTTATTAGCATTTGCATCGTGTGGCGGAAAATCGACGACAGAGGCAGAGCGTATATCAGAAATCAGTAATCCGTTGCCTATAAAATTCGGCGACCCATTTCTGCTTCATTCGAGTGATGGCAAATATTATATGTATGGCACATCGCTGAATGACGGCTTTGAGGCGTACGTATCAAGCGACCTTGTACGCTGGGAGCGGTGCGGACAAGTGTATAAAGGAGGCTCGGAGAAACAATGGAATGTAGATTGCTTCTGGGCTCCTGAAGTCTATGAGCGCAATGGTAAGTTTTATATGTTCTATAGTGCCAATTATCGCAACAATCCCACCAATGAAGGTGAGAATTTCAAGATAGGAGTTGCTGTTGCCGACTCGGCGGCAGGTCCGTTCACTGACTTGTATAATGAACCGATATTTAATCCTGAATATCCGATAATTGATGCCAATGTATACTTCGATGATGCAGCAGGAAAAGTATATTTGTATTATTCGAGATGTTGCTATAAGCATCCTGTAGAGAGTGAGATAGCGACAAAAGCGAAGTTAGATGGCGATTTCGACAAGATAGAGGAGAGCTGGGTGTACGGAGTGGAGCTTAAAAAAGATTTTTCGGGAGTCATAGGCGAACCGGTGCTTTTGCTTGCACCTCCGACGAAACTCGATGATAAGCAAGCCGAATGGGAGAGTCGTTCGGTGATGCATAAAGAGGAGGGCAGACGATGGACTGAAGGCTCGTATATATTTAAAGATAAGGATACATATTACATAATGTATAGTGCCAATTCATATCAAGGAGCATATTATGCAGTAGGCTATGCAACATCGAAGAATCCCCTTGGACCGTTTGTGAAGGCGGATAACAATCCGGTACTTCAAGAGAATATGTCGAAAGGAGGAATGGTGATGGGAACCGGACATAACATGGTGTTGTCTATGCCTGATGGGCAGCGCTACTGTGTGTATCACGGACGTCTGTCGAATAATCCCGGAGAGCGTGTGGTGATGATTAATAAGCTCAACATCACTGAAACAGGTCGACTTGAGGTGGAAGGACCCACTACAATAATGCAGAAAATAAAATACTGAGATAGAAACAAAAAATAGAAGAAACACAGTGTTTTTTGTATAATAATACACATAATTAAGCGTGAAATTATTACAATCCCTTAAAAAGGCATACGTCGGGAAAACGAAATCAATTTTCGTAGGTGTATGCCTTTGTTTTCTTATGGCGCTATGCTCATTTGCCGCCACAGCAGGAGAGTATCGTTATTCTTATTTCAGGAATTTGAGTATTACAGATGGATTGTCGGAAAATAATGTTCGTTGCATTATTCAAGACCATAACGGATTTATGTGGTTTGGGACAAAAGACGGACTAAATCGCTATGACGGAGTGAATTTTAAGAAATTTCAAAGTAGGCAAGAAGGTGATTTTGATTTCAGCTATATAACACATTTGTGTGAGGATAGAGATGGACTTATATGGGTAGGTAGTGATAGTGGAGTAGGGTATTATAATCCTGAAACAGAGCAGGTGAAGGAACTTGATGCGTTGACAAAAGATAATATAGCCATAAAGGGAGCAGTATCTGAAATAGTTGAAGATGAGAAAGGTTTGCTGTGGCTATTGGTCGATAATCAAGGAGTTTTCAGTTATGACAAGCATAAAAATGAATTGAAATATTATAATCTGGGGAGTGCTGTGCAGCGTACTAATTTCGTCTCGATTGTATTTGACAGAAATGGGAAAGTGTGGTTGGCATCGTTTGGCAGCGGATTATGGTATTCCGATGATAATCTTAAGACAATTCATAAATTTACGGATAGCAGCGGGAATGATGTTTTCGGACATAGAGTAATTAATAAAATGAAAATGGTGCGAGGGTTGCTATATGTTTGTGTTGATAAACTCGGATTGATAGCCATAAATCCTGCCAACAATAAGATAATAAGTGTGTTTGGTACACAAGAGCTGAATCCAGTTCCGCTTATTCGTGATTTCCTGTTTGTCTCAGATAATGAGTTGTGGATAGTGGGAGAAATGGGGTTGTATATCTATAATTTGAGTACGAAAGAATATCGGCATGAGCGACATCTTGTTTTCGATGAATATTCATTATCGGACAATGCAATTTATTGCATAGCGAGCGACCGAGAGGGCGGAATATGGCTCGGGTCGTATTTTGGAGGGGTGGATTATTTGCCGAATCATACGTTGTGCTTTGAGAAATTTTATCAGACCGGAGAGCCAAATAGTATAAAAGGGCAGCGAATTCGTGAATTTTGCCAGGATAAAAATGGAAAATTATGGATAGGGACCGAGGACGTAGGGCTGAATAAGTTTGACCCGGTGACAGCAAAATCGGAATATGTTTCAGCAAGTAGAAACTTCAGCAATGTGCATGGGCTTTGTGCCATTGATGATGAGTTATGGGTAGGTACGTTTGGCAATGGTATAAAAGTGCTTGATGTGAATACCGGAAAAATTAAAAGGACATACTATCCTGATGATGGTTCGGGGATAAATAGTAATTTTATATTTAAGATTTATCGCACATGGTCGGGGGAAATATATATAGGTACAATGTCGGGTGTGCAGCATTTTAATAAGTCGACAGGACAATTTGATACACTTGAAGAGCTGCAAGGGGTGTTCATCTACGATATAATGGAGGATTCAAGCGGAAATTTATGGATAGGTACATATAGTTGCGGGTTATATGTAGTAGACGTAAAGACCGACCGTTGGCGAATGTATAAGAATGTTGAAGGCGATAGGTTGAGCTTGCCAAGCAATCATGTATATTCATTGTTTGAAGATAGTCGGCATGTGGTGTGGATTCTCACGCAGAATGGATTATGCTCATTTAATGCGCAAAATAATAGTTTTGTCCAATCGATACACAGTGATAAGTTCCCCCGTCAAGTAGTGTATCGCATGCTTGAAGATGAGCGAGGCAATTATTGGATATCGTCGAATAATGGATTATATCGAATAAATCAGAGTGGACAGGTTGTAGACCGCTATACAAAAAGTGACGGGTTGATAACTAACCAGTTCAATTACAATTCAAGTTTCAAGGATAAGAGCGGACGCATGTATTTTGGTTGTATTGATGGGTTCATAGTATTTAATCCTATGGATTTCAAGCATGAGGCTCCAATACCAAAGCCAACTATAGTGGATATGTGGATTTTTAATACACATATAGAGCCTGGGAAAGAAGGCTCACCTTTGAAAAGGAGTATTTCAATGACCGATAAAATCGACCTTGATTATGACCAAAACTCGTTGTCGTTCAATGTAGTTCCATTGAGTTATACTTCGCCGGCAAAGCATAGGATAAAATATAAGCTTGAAGGGCTTGATGACTCGTGGATATATCTTCCTGCCGAGTATAATCGCATAACGTATCAAAATTTGTCGAGTGGCAATTACACACTTAAAATAGTGTCGTTCAATGAGAATAATGAGAATGAAGAGGCTATTACGGAGTTGGGTATAGTTATACATCCACCCTTCTACTTGACAATATGGGCTAAAATTCTATATTTTCTCCTTATAATTGCAATAATTTATTACCTTTATTATAAGTTTAAGATGCGCAATGTTCGCAAGACACAGGAGCATATAGAATCTTATAAAATAGAGAAAGAGCGAGAGGTCTATGATGCAAAATTCGAGTTTTTTACCAATGTAGCCCATGAAATCCGCACGCCACTATCGCTGATTAAAGCTCCGCTTGACAGTGTGATGAAGAGTAGGCTTGCAGATGATAAGATGGTAAGAGAGAATCTTGATATTATGAATTTGAATGTCGACAGGCTATTGTTCTTGGCAAATCAGCTTCTTGACTTCCGCCGCATAGAGAGTAGGAAATTCCAGCTAACTAAGGAAAGATGCAATATAACTAAGATATTGGAGAGTGTGTATTGCAGGTTTCAGCCAACTATCGATTCGAATAGCATGAAACTAAGAGTCGATGTTCCGAAAGAAGATGTCTATGCGGTGGTCGATAAAGAGGCAGTGACAAAGATATTAAGCAATTTATTTGTTAATGCTACAAAATATGGAGAAAGCTATATAAATGTAGAAATGCATGAAAATGCCGATAATACATTCAGTGTAATCGTAGCGAATGATGGAGATGTTATTCCGGCTGAAAAGCGCAGCGAGGTTTTCATGGTGTTTTCGCGCTTTAGCAAGAAAGCCAAGTCAGGAGCGGGAATAGGATTGGCATACTCGTTAGGACTTGCTCAGCTCCATAACGGGATATTGAGAATTATTGATTCCGACAAGGAGAACATATTTGAGCTGGTGTTGCCGAAAGACGCTATTCCCGATAAGGAACAAAAAGAGGAGTCAGAAGCAAACACAATAGAGCAAATTTTGCAGAGGAGCGAGCGTGGTACAAATGTGCTCGTCGTCGAGGACAATGATGAGATGCGACATTTCTTAGAGCGACAGCTGATAGCCAATAATTATAATGTGGTGTGCGCCTCAAATGGTGTTGAGGCACTAAATATGCTTGGCAATCACATAATAAACGTTATAGTCAGCGATGTGATGATGCCTGAAATGGACGGACTTGAGTTGTGTAGGCGTGTTAAGACGGATATAGCTTATAGTCACATGCCGGTGATATTGCTAACAGCCAAGACAAATGTGAAAGATAAGATAGAGGGTCTTGAAACAGGAGCCGATGCATATATTGAGAAACCATTCACTATGGATTATCTATTTGCTAATATTGAGTCGCTTGTGAAATCGAGGAAACGACTAAGAGAGTTATTCAGTAAGCAAGCACTTGTGCCGGTCGATAGCAGTAATGGATTGACAAAAGTAGATGAAGAGTTTCTGCGTAAACTCAATGAGATAATTATGGAAAATTATCAAGACAGTGAGTTTAATATGGATAGTATAATAGGTATTATGAATATGAGTCGGTCCAGTTTCTATAGGAAGATAAAAGGAATACTTGATTTGTCGCCGAATGATTATATAAGAATTGTAAGGCTAAGTAAGGCTGCCGAATTACTTAAGAATGGCAATGAATCAATAACAGAAATATGCTATATGGTAGGATTCAGTTCACCATCATATTTTGCCAAGTGCTTCCAGAAACAATATGGAGTATTGCCAAAGGACTATGTGGCACAGCAACAGGATTAAATAGCAAATTGTGTAGAAATATTTTGTATGAGAGTCGAATTTCTTCAATAATAGATAAATTTGGCTCTCAATTATTTTGTTTACGGTGTGGATTAACGTAAAAAATTTTCTCACAATAATATAATAATAGTGTCAATTGGTGTAATGTGCTCAAATACAAGTATTTGCATGAATAGTGTAAACGATTTTTGGAGCATTTATTTCATAAATTGAGAGGATTTTTTTATAAATAATAAGGTTAAGCAGGTAAATTTGCGATACAAAAAAATAGGTCAGTACATTAAGTCTGAAGCGTAGGAAACAACAGAGGTGTATCCACGAAGTATATATTTTGATAAACTAAAAACTATTTTTTATAAACATAAATTTAAAAACTTAATTGACGTGAAGAGCTATTCATTATTCAGAAAACTGTTAATGGCATTTCTTGTGCAATTGATGTTCTTGCCCAATGCTTTGGCGCAAGATATAGTTGTCACGGGTACCGTAACAGATGCCACAAGCAATGAGCCGCTAATTGGCGTTAGCGTTGTGGACCAGAGTAAGAAAAGCAATGGCACTGCTACCGACTTTGATGGTAAGTTTACTATAAAAGTTGATGCGGGCAGTACATTGAGTTTTTCCTACATCGGTTATTCTATTAAAGAAGAGAAAGTCGGTGGAAGGACGGTAATTAACGTTAAGCTGTCGGAAGACCATCAACAACTTGAAGAAGTGGTTGTGATTGGTTATGGCACGCAGAAGAAAGCCGACTTGACAGGTGCGGTAGCAGTAGTAGATATGAAAGAGGCAAAGAAGATGCCATCGACGAATATCTATGAGATGCTTCAAGGACAAGTAACAGGAGTTTCGGTGTCGACGACAAGCGACCCGGGTTCTATGAGCAGCGTTAAGATTCGTGGAATCAGTTCATTCTCTTCGGTTGGACCACTCTATGTGATTGACGGAATGATTGTGAACGACGTGAATCATCTCAATCCAAATGAAATTGAGACGATGCAGGTGCTCAAGGACGCATCGGCAGCTGCAATCTATGGTGCGCGAGGAGCTAATGGTGTAATTTTGATTACCACCAAAAAAGGTAAAAAAGGCAAGCCCACACTTGAAGTTACTGCCAACTGGAGCTTCCAGGATATGCCTAAGAAAATCGAGATGCGCAATGCAACTGATTTTATGTACTATAATGAGCAGGCATATTTGAATGCCAATACTGCATGGCCTGCAGCAGGCATTCAAGCCGGGAAAATGATTCCTAACACTGATTGGCAGAAAGCAGTGTTCCAAGTAGGTCATACACAGGATTATAACTTGATGTACACGCAAGGAAGTGACAACGTGAATATGGCAGTAGGAGCAGGCTATTTTAAGCAGACAGGCGTTATTGAAGGTCCGGAGTATGAGCGTTTCACTGCTCGAATCAATAGTGATGCCACTTATGGAATATTCAAAATTGGTGAAAACATCACATTCCAGCACACTGATAACTTTACTACCAATTCCGGTTCATTTAGCAATGCATTGTCAATGCCATCGGTAATTCCGGTATATGACCCAAATGAGCCGTCGAACAAGGGAGGATTCGGCTATGGAAGTGCAGATTTCCCGACCTATGCCAGCAATCCGGTAGCTAATCAGAAATCAGTGAGAAACAAGCAGATTAACGACCGAATAATTGGTAATGTATTTGCGGAGTTAAAATTGTTCGAGCATTTCACTTACAAGTTTAATATCGGAGTAGATGCATGGTTTGGACGCACAAAAACATTCAACAACTGCTATACAATGCGTATGGCCTCGGGCGAGCAGCGTTATAACAATGTTCTTAATGATGTTCGCGACCAGCGTGCAACATTGATTATAGAGAATACAATTAATTATGCGCAGACCTTCGGGAAGCACAATGTAAGTGCTCTTGTGGGATATACTACCGAACGTGTAAATTGGCATTATCTCTTTGCACAAGGTTACGACCAGAAAGTCGAAGGACTTGAGCAGATAGACCTTGTATCGACGCAAAACTCTATGCACGGTTCTGAGCAAGAGCGTCGCATGGTTTCGTATCTCGGACGTATTGACTATAACTTCGATAATCGTTATTTGTTGCAATTCAACTTCCGTAGCGATGGTTGCTCGAAGTTCGGACCGAACAGACGTCGTGGTAATTTCCCGTCGGCATCAATCGGATGGCGAGTTTCGGAGGAGAAATTCTTTGAACCTATAAAGACAGTGGTTAATAACCTTAAATTCCGCGGAAGCTGGGGTAAAATAGGTGATATGCAAGCACTTGGCAATTATGACTATATCCCCGATATAGACCATACAGGTCCGTATGAAGGTTATTGGGCGGTTTTCGGACCTTCAGGCAATGAAACTATGCATCAAGGTGCAACGCAGGCATCGCGTGTGAATGTAAACCTCGGATGGGAAACTAAAACGACAACTAATATTGGTATCGATTTCGATTTGTTCGGCAGTCGTTTGTTTGGTTCGTTTGAGTGGTTCAATTCCAAATCTACAGATCTTCTGTTTAATATCAAGACGGCATGGGCTACCGGAGTTTCATCAATGTGGACAAACTATGGAGAGATGCGTAACCGCGGTATAGAACTTATGCTTGGTTGGCGCGACAAAGTGGGCGATTTCAGCTACTCGGTATCGGCCAATATTTCTACAGTTCGTAACAAGGTGCTAAGACTTGGTGATACATATTATGAAGCAGGAGTGAATAATATCAACCGTTCTGAGGTAGGGCGCTCAATAGGTGATTTCTACATGATTCAGAGCGATGGTATATTCCAAAGCATGGACGAGGTGTTTGCACACACCACTACGCTCGCTGATGGAACAGTGAAACTGATACAGCCTAATGCACAGCCGGGTGACGTGAGATATGTTGATGCTAATGGCGACGGACAGATAAACAATGATGACCGTGTGTGGTGCGGAAGTCCGCTACCGAAGTTTGAATATGGCTTGAATTTCTCATGTGAGTGGAAAGGTATCGATTTCAATATGTTCTGGGCAGGAAAACAAGGCAACAAGATTTTCAATGATGTACGCTATGCAACATTAGCATTCACCGTGGATAATTTGCCGGCCGATGTATCGCCATGGACATGGGATAATCCTTCGGACGAATATCCGAGAATGTATGCAAGTTCTACGGATAATAACTTGTCGAATGTAGACCGCTTCCTTGAGAATGGTTCATTTCTGCGATTGAAGAATATACAGATAGGTTACACATTCCCCTCGGAGTTGACAAAGAAATTCTATGTTCAAAAACTCAGAGCATACGTGAGTGGACAGAACTTGTTGACCATAACCAAATATAAGGGATATGACCCTGATATTATTAATGGAGTATGGGACCAAGGTAATGATACGGGACAATATCCATCTACTCGTCAAGTCACATTGGGATTACAAGTAACATTCTAAACTAAAGAGAAAAATAACGATGAAAAAGATTATTATAAATGCAATAGCAGGATTGATGCTGGTAACATCGGCATCGTGCGGCGATAACTGGTTGACCTTATCGGACCCCAACCGTGAATCGACCGAAACATTCTGGAAAACGCAGGACCAGTTTGACCAGGGTCTATCGGCAGCCTATGCACAATGGCGTCGTCCCGGTATGTTCAGCCGTTGGTTCCATGTATTGATGATACTAAGGAGTGATGAGGGGTGGAGCGAGAGTCCCGACCCAAAGTTCATAGCTTATGCAAATTTCATCATTTCACCATACAATACGGATAACACCGAAGGTATTGTGGTGCCATGGAGAGAGATTTTCAATCAGATATATTATGTGAATCAGGTAATAGACAATATAAATGACCACGGATATGATTTATTCCCAAAAGAAGATGCAGATAAGATTCTTGGACAGGCTTATTTCATTCGCGGTATAGCCTATTGGTACTTGGGCGGCAGCTATGGCAAGTGCCCGCGTCAGATTAGTTCGATAAGCGATGGTGAGATTATAGAGCAAGAGGAAATCTACAAGCAGTCTCTGAGCGACTTGACAAATGCGTCGAAACTTCTTCCTGAAGATTGGCCTTCGGCAGAAAAAGGACGTCCGACGGTTGGTTCGGCAGTAGGAATGATGGCACGACTGAATATGCAGCTTGCCGGATATTGCAAGCGTCCGACGGTTAATCGTCAGCAAGAAGCAACAGAATATTGGAAAGCGGCAAAGA
Organism: uncultured Prevotellaceae bacterium; assembly: GCA_945921235.1. GTDB lineage: Bacteria > Bacteroidota > Bacteroidia > Bacteroidales > Muribaculaceae > CALZFJ01. The sequence goes on from CAMEKH010000003.1 coordinate 13,238, forward strand.
AGAATATCGAGGATATTTTTGGAATGAACAGATATTCTCTTGTTGATAATTGGCTTGATAATTTCACAGAAGCGAATGAGAATAACTCGGAATCGCTGTTTGAAATTAACTTTAAAGATGGCTTGACCAACGGACAGGAAACGGGTATGCATCGTCCGAAATTCTTTGGTTTGTATATCAGCAGTGGAGAAGGCGCATGGAATGACGGTTCGGCGCGCGATTGGCTACTTGATGAGTTCGACAAGGAGCTTGATAAAGATGGTAAGCCCGATATGCGTAAATATTACACATTGTTCTATGAGAACCCGGATGATAATATGAAATATTATGGCAAGACCTATGCCGAGTGGAATGCATCGGAGCATTTTGCACATAAGTGCTATTGGCGCAAATATACAAGCGTCGACACCGACAATAAGGCAGAGGACTATAGTTCGGGAACTAATTTCCGTGTACTTCGACTTGCCGATGTATATCTAATGTATGCCGAAGTTCTTAATGAGCTTGATGGTGACCGCACATTGGCAGTAGAATACATTAATAAGGTGCGTCGCCGTGTGAATATGCGCGATTTGAGCGCAGGTCAGTTTGGTGATTATGAGTCACTGAAAGAGCAAATTCGCCATGAGCGTCTTGTGGAGCTTTGCGGTGAGTCGACACGATGGTATGACCTCGACCGCTGGGGCGATATTCACACTCAAGAAGGCGTGAATAAACTGGCAGAGCGCGACCCCGACTTCTTGAATTACAAGGTTGGAATCAATCATCTGTATATCATTCCAAATCATGAGATATCTCTCTTCCCGGGACTTACTCAGAATAACGGATATTAATAACTGAAAAACTATTAGATAAAGATGAAAAAGATAATTAATATAATGATTGCTTTTGCCGCAGTGGGAGCACTTATGACCGGTTCCCTCTCGAGTTGCACCGATAATGGCGGCGATGGCGTGGATTCCGTGCTCTGGGAGGGCAGTAAAAATCCCGAGAATACGAGCTTCCGCAATCCGGTATGGGAGCCATCGCTTGAAGCCGGTACGATTTTTAAGGCTGCGAGCGTATATGTGGCAATTTCAAGTGAAACAGAGTGGGCAGCAGGCTTGAAATATTGTTGTCCTGTGCTTACGTCGAATGATTTGATGAAGTGGAATTTCAATGCACTTACAGCATTTAATTATCCCGTAGTCAGTGAAGGAGAAGATGAAGAAGAAAATGGAAGCGAAACGACTTCGACTAACGGTTTGCGTCCTTCGTGGACTTCGGCTCGACTCACTTCGATTTCGGCAGATTTTGCAAAGACTGTGACCGGAGCGAATTATTGGTTGGTATATCAACCTGAGGGCGAAAATTCGATAGGTGCTGCAAGTTCTACATCAGGACAGGGTCCGTACACAGACCTTGGTGCATTCATTACAGCTGAGCAACTTGGAGTAACAACACTTGAGAATCCGTTCTTTGTGGTATTCTCTACTAAGTTCTATGTGCTTTATTCAACAGAAAACGGAGCATATGTACAAGAGCTTACACTTCGCCGAGGCAAGGCCCCGACATTGAAAGGCACTGCCAAGCAAGTTGCCGGTCCGGAATTTAAGGACGTAGCCCTTTATCGTACTGATGCAAGCCACTACTACTTGTTTGGCGTTGTGGGTGAAGGTGCAAATAAAGAGGTTAGATATGCACGTTCGTCGGCAGTTTCAGGTCCGTTTACAGATAAATCGGGAGCTGATTTGCTAAGTGGAAGTACAGGCGAGCTTATTATAAAGAGTGGAGAAGGAAATGTCAATCCCGAGAATGTGTGCCGTGTATTTGCCGATGTAAACGATGTGCAATTTATTGCATATAATGCAACAGCCGTAGGTCGTGACTTGATGGCAAGCAATTACAAGCGTCGTCCATTGTTTATAAGTCCGGTAGAACTCGATGAAGAAGGCTGGTTCAAGAACGTAATAGCTCCGACAACCGGATGGACAAATCCAAGATTTTCAATACAATAAAACAAATAATATGAGGGGTGGAAACCTCTGCCCCTCTAATAACTAAAAAACATTTTTAACATGAAAAAATTATTCTCTCTTTTGCTTGCTGCCGGAATGGTTCCCGGTGTAGCAAATGCTGAAATTCAGTATGTAACTGATGCAACGCACGGATGCGACTTTGCAGGTGCTGCCGAGCTCGACATTAACAATGATGGTATTCTCGATGTGATTTATGGAGGTCGTGCCAATGGCGATTTGGGACGTATCGTATATGATGCTGATGAGAATGAAATGCAAGTGGCATTTAATGCGTGGAAAATGATTTGGAATAAGGCTACTAATAGTTATGACATAACAGAGAATAGTCAGAACTTCGGTATCAAGCCTTATATTATTCCTGCCGATTTCAATGGCGATGGCATTATGGATTATTTTGCTTCGAGTGAAAGCAATGCAGATATCTATGCTGACCGCGGTATGTTTATCGGTGATGGAACAGGTAATTTCACCAAGCAAGAACTTACTATTGTTGATGCCGAGGGAAATCCGTATGATTGGCGTCCGCGTGCTATTGATATTGCCGATTTTAATCTCGATGGACGTCCCGATATCGTAGGTATAGGATGGTCGAATGTAGATGGAGAAGGCCGAAATAGCAACTGTGCCGTTCTTATAAATGAAGGCAATAACAAATTTACAGCTCGAGTAACCGACCTAATGGGTAATGGTGACTACAATTTCGAATTTGCACTTTGCAACATCCGTGCGGTAGACTTGAACAACGATGGCTATGCAGATATTCTCGTTCAAGGTAACATTGATAATCCCGATGAGCATGGTGTGAAGCCAGTAAAGAATGGAGTAACTATGGGGCGCACATTTGTGGCTTATTTGAATCTTGGTGTAGAAACTGACCCTGCGGAAGTCGTTGCTTTCTATGACCTTGGGCTTGCCGATGGCGTTTCTCATCACTATGGCAATGGAAACATTGTATGTGCTGACTTTAACAATGATGGCGTGATGGATATTTTTGTGGGTGGTGAGTCTCCTGAAGATGCTCGCGGTGCCGGACAGTGGGAATATTGGTGGCAGATGCTTCTCGGTACTAATACACGTGATGGCATTGTTTATAACGATAAGAATCAGCCATATATAACCGGTAAAGACATTCGTCCACTCGGTGTATCTAACGTTGGTGTTCGTGCTATTGACTACTATGGCAATGGTAATTACGACCTCATACTTCCGGGATGGTGTACAACGATGCTTGATGGAACAGGTAACACTCAGGCAGGCTGGATTTTCAAGAATGATGGAGCAGGCAGCTTAAGTTCTTTTGAGCGTGTTCCGGGAGCAAGTGAAGAAGGAATATTCTTCCTTGAGAATGGTGTGCAGGGTGCACGCAACTATGCTATAGCCGGTGGAATGTGGGACGGTACATATTTCAAAGATGATACAGAGAACCCGACAGGTCGTAACATGGTACGCACAGTTAATCCTAACACTAAATCTGCACGTCCTGATGCACCTACATCGCTTTCAGCTACAGTAGATGGAACAAGTGTTAAGCTTACATGGACTCCTGCAGCTTCATCGAAAGCAAATGTTTCTTATGAGTATTATATCAAGAATACAAGTACCGGTAAGTTCTATAGCAACTGTACTTCGTTCGTTGGTGGAGAAAATGATGGTGTTCGCAAGGCTTTGACAATGGGTAATGCCTACATGAATACTACTCTTACTCTCAATAATCTTCCTGAAGGCAATTATGCTTGGGGTGTTCAGACAATCAACGCCGGTTATGAAGGTTCAACATTTGCCGATGGTGGAACTTTCAAGATTGGTGAAGGTGGTGTAGAAGGCAATATAGCTGATGCCACAATAAGTATTACCGCTAATGGAGGCGTACTCACTGTAGTAGCAGCTGATGGTGGCGTGGTAGAAGTATATGCAGCCGATGGAGCACTTGTAGAAAAGGTTGATTTCAACGGCAGTGCCGATATTACACTTGCAACCGGTTATTATATTGTGAAAGTTGCTACGGCAGCAGGAACAAAGGTACAAAAGATTGTTTTATAATTGTCATTCAATGTACATCGTGGTGAGAATGTAGCCACGATGTACTTTTATATCCACGCAAAACAGCCAAACAAATAAATAAAACCTCCCAAATAACTATCAAGTATTATGAATGGGGTGAACTGACAAAAGTTAAGTATTTGAAAGTTCTAAATTTGCTGACGGAGCACAATTTGAGAATCAAATTTTATGATACATGCTACCGAAAGAACCCTTGTGGAATCGCGCACAATAAATGGAGCATTTGAAATGAATTTAACACACTGCCGCTACATAGTGAAAGTCACTACAGAAAGCGCAGTGAAGACAAAGAAGGTTGTTTTGTAATTTTTACAATATTAATTGGGGTGCATTCTACCGTTGTTTTTTTATGTGCCCCTTTTATTACTTTTAAACAAACAATAAATGATATGCAAAGAATCTTATTTTTGTTACTGTCAGTTGTGGTAGCTTCAGGCTTTATAGTAGCTCAAACACGCATTGAAATGCCGGTTAAGCAAAATCCGCCTTTCGAAGTTTCAGTAAGTGAGGTGATACTTGATTTCACTGCACCATCTATGACGCTCGGTGGCGATGTTGTGGCAACGGGAGGAAGCGGAAGCTACATATATCGCTGGTATAATGGAGAAAAGGAGATAGGCACCGATGCAACGTTGGTTATAACAGAGCCGGGTGAATATAAACTTGATATAAAAGATGCATGCGATTGCCTTAATACAGTTATTTTCAGCGTGAAATCGGCATCGGTGGAGGGCGTGGAAACAGAGGGGTTTGCTCTTTATCCCAATCCGGTTAAAGATAAGTTGACTATAAAAGCAGGGGAAATCGATTTGCGACAAGTGAACATTGTGTCGGTATCGGGGCGCTTAATGCTTGTAGCAACCGATTTTGACCAAAAAGGCGAGAATGAAATAGACCTTTCATCTCTTCCGGGAGGTGAATATATTGTAAATTGTGTCGTAGGCGACAATAATGTGATTACAAGAAAGGTAATTAAGCTATGAAAAGAATCTTATTGATGATAGCGGCAGTCACGGCATTGCAAAATGCCTATGCCGAAAGAATTGTAACTTACGCTCGAACCAACCAAACAGTTGAGCTTGATTTGAAGTGGGATAGTAATAACTATGGCACAGTGCAGTGGCAGAAATCGACTGATAATGGCACAACGTGGACCGATATATCAGGAGCAAACAAGCCGACATATTCATTCAAGATGACAGGCGATGTCCTTTATCGTGCACATATCATCGGCGACAAGGCGTGCCCGCCAATTGATATGGAGCGCGAAATAAAGAATGTGACTTTTACCGGGACAATAGTAGGTGTGACGTGTAATTCTGCGGAAATGGAGCTTACTGATGTGAATTTTGCGGGAGCGACAATTGTGGAATATGGCTTTTGTGCTAATTACAGCGCATTACAGCGTAGTTATAACCTGATGCCTCACTATAAGGTGGGTGATACACCTCCTGCCGGTAGTGAATTTACAATGATATGCAAAGGACTTAAGCCAAATAAATCGTATTCAATACGCCCGTATTTCAAGACAGCCGATGGAGCTGTGATGTATGGTCCGAGTCGTATGGCAACTACGATAGCCGGTTTGGACTGGACATCGGAGAACTGGATTATCAAGAAAAAATCTATTATACCGCGCTTTGAGATAGCAGGCTATAATAATGCCGCCAATCCGGACGTGAAATTTTTTCTCGGGACGGACCGCAGTAGCCTCAAAGAATACGCAGTAAATAATCTGGGAGGATATAAATATAGTGCAGAAGTAAACGGATTGGAGCCAAATACGAGTTACTTGGCAGTGGCAACAGCCACTATAGATGGAGAAGAAGTGGAGATAGAGAAAACAGTGAAGACATTCTCGGATTATTCAACCTTTGAAGTCGACAATACCGTGAAACCTGCATCGCATGCCATTGAATGGGATTCAGAGAAAACACTTGTGCAATTGTCGCCCGAAGGTCAGCAAGTGGAATATCCGCGTATGTGTCGTGTTGATGAAAATAAGATTCTGCTAACTTATCATGGAAGTCGAGGAACGGATTTCTGGACAAACATATATATGCGTCGCAGCTATGATAATGGTGTGACATGGAGTGAGCCTGTAATTATTTTTGACAAAGAAGCCACTCAATTCGGTGATAACTATTGGAGAATAGTGAATCCTGAAATGACGAAATTGCAAAACGGCTGGATAATACTCACATGTGTGGGCAATGGAAAGCCCGAAACAAATAATAATTGCCATGTGATTGCATGCATATCGAAAGATGGGGGCGAAACGTGGGGCGACCCGATTATCGTAGGGCGAGGACGCACATGGGAGCCGCAAGTGGTTCAATTGCCTAATGGAGAACTTGAGCTTCTTGTGTCGAGCGAAGCTGCGTGGTATGAAAAGCAATCTACACTCTATCAAGAAATAGTGTGTGCACGGTCGACTGATAATGGAGAAACGTGGACAGAGTTTACTCGCGCATCATATAATCCTAATTGCCGTGACGGAATGCCTGTGGCTGTGGTACAACAAGGCAATAAGGGAGTTCTCTTTGTAATAGAGTGTGTAAATGGCTCGCCATCTCCTTCTGTTATTCATCGCAATCTTGATGACGAGTGGGACCAAGCTGATTGGGACCGTGTGGAAGATTCCGAGCGCTGGGGCACTCCTATTAGCGGAGGAGGCGCACCTTATTGCATACAATTGCCTACGGGAGAAATCGTAGTAACTGCACATGCCAATCAAACAGGTAGTGTGTGGCAGACGAGCCGTCCGCGCATTTTTATAGGAGATAACACAGGACATAATTTCAAGTATGGAAGGATTCCGCTTACGGGCGATACGCCACTTCCAAGCGGAACGGGTGCCTACTATAATTCATTGTTTCTAAAAGATAATGATACTGTGTGGCTACTTATTACCAAAGCAAAGTATAGCGGTAGCACTCGCGAAAACAGTGCGATTATGTATCTTGAAGGAAAAATTGTGGCTAAGTAAATCATAACCAATGTAATATAATTCAAAAATTGTATTTTTTTAAGTGCGTCGGAGCTGTGATGCTGTGGCGCACAATTTTTTTATGGTAAATCTGCTTGACTGTGGATAAATAAGCCCCAAATCACGCTTTATTGGGTTAAATTTTGCTAAATGCACTTGTTGTCATAATTTAGGAACGGTGAAAGTGCTATATTTGCAAATTAAAGGTGACTTTTATAAAATGTCGGTGTGGCAATAGAAGATAAAAGTTATCGATTAGAGTAAATAAGAATAACTAAAAATGTTTTTTGATATGAAAAGTAAATCATTAGCTATTTCAATGCTTGCTGCAATTGTTTTAACAGGATGTGTGAGCAAGAAAGAATTCGAAACATGTCAGCAAAACTTGAAAAATTGTGTTGACGAGAATAAAAGTGTAACAGCCAATTATCAAACATCGAAAGAGCAACTTGCTGCTGCAAATGCTCGTATAGAGTCACTTGAGGACCAGCTTACTACTCAAAAGAACAACTATGCATCGCTCCAGCAGTCGCTTGACCGCAGTTTGACCAATTCGAGCGAGAATAATGTGAATATCAGTAAACTTGTGGACCAAATAAATGAGTCGAATCAATATATACGTCATCTTGTGGAAGTGAAGTCGAAATCTGATTCACTGAATATGGTGCTTACAAACAATCTTACTCGTTCGCTCAGCAAGGAAGAGTTGAAAGAAGTTGACGTGCAGGTTCTAAAGGGGGTTGTTTATATATCATTGGCTGATAATATGCTTTATCGAAGCGGTTCATACGAGATTAACGACCGTGCAGAGGAAACCCTTAGCAAAATAGCTAAGATTATTATGGATTATAGTGATTATGATGTACTTATTGAAGGTAATACCGACAATGTTCCTGTGAATAGTGCTGCGGCATCTATGAAGAATATTCGCAACAATTGGGACCTTTCGTGTCTTCGTGCATCGAGCGTAGTTCAATATCTCCAAAATCACTATGGTGTTGACCCGAAACGTCTCACAGCAGGAGGACGTGGCGAATATAATCCTCTCGTTTCGAATGACACTGAAACCGGTAAACAGCGCAACCGTCGCACACAGATTATCATTACGCCCAAGCTCGACCAATTTATGGACTTGATTGATAAGGCTCCGGAAGAGTAAGAGCATTCGCAAACAAAGAGTTAATTGAATAAATTTTCATCGGACAAGCGATAGTGATAATTTGTTTGTCCGATTTTTTGTATCATAAAATAGCTGAATAGACTTATGAAAATTACAGTGCAGAATTTTTTGTTTTTGTTGTTGGTGCTTACGCTACTGCCAATGCGTGCTTATGGAGCGAATAAAAAGAATGAGGTATCGACATATCGAATTAAAACAGATATTTCTTACGTCGATAGCAAGTGTGCCGATAGCTATCGCAACGAGCGTTGCAAACTCGATATGTATATTCCCGAGGGGAAACAGGGCTTCGCTACCGTGGTGTTTTTTCATGGCGGCGGTTTAGAGGGAGGCTCAAAGTTTTTTCCTGAATTGCTCAAGAATCAAGGATTTGCCATAATAGCTCCGAACTATCGACTAAGTCCTCATGCCACGCACCCCGCATATATTGATGATGCAGCGGCTTCAGTGGCATGGGTAATGAAGCACATATCAGAGTATGGAGGCGATGCAAAGAAAGTGTATGTGTGCGGACATTCGGCAGGAGGATATCTCACGTTGATGCTTGCTTTGGATAAGGATTATCTCGGAAAATATGGCATTGATGCAGATAGCATAGCCGGATATGTGCCTTTTAGCGGGCAGACCAACACACATTACACCATTCGAAAGGAGCGAGGAATGGATATGCAGATACCTGTCATTGACAAGTATGCACCAATATTCAATTCACGCAAGATGGGGACAAGAATGATGCTTCTTACAGGTGACAGAGATAAAGAGTTGCTTGCTCGTTACACAGAAAATCAGCATTTGCAAGAGATTCTAAATGCCAAAGGCAACAATATTGAGCTATATGAGTTGAAAGGCTTCGACCATGGCACAATGCTTGAGCCGGCATGTCTGTTGCTTCGCAACATTGTGCGAAAGGCTGAAGAATGATAAAATTAAACATAGTTATCATTTTGTTTTGTGATTGATTTGCTATAAATTTGCATAAATTTATAAAAACGATAAGGATATGCTTATAATAGGAATAGCGGGAGGTACCGGTTCCGGAAAGACAACCGTGGTAAAGAAAATAATGAAGCGTCTTCCTGTAGGGGAGGTTGCGATAATTTCGCAGGATTCTTACTACAAGGATTCAAGCCATGTGCCGGTTGAAGACCGGCAGAAATCAATTTCGATGAGCCGGCGGCATTCGATTGGGATTTGCTTATACGCCACTTGAAGGAATTGAAGGCAGGAAGAGCAATAGAGATGCCCACATATTCTTATCTCACTTGTACTCGCCAAGAGGAAACGGTGCATGTGGAGTCGAGTGACGTGGTGCTTGTGGAGGGAATTTTGGTATTTAGCGATCGTAGGGTGCGAGATATGTTTGATATTAAGGTGTTTGTAGATGCCGATGGCGATGACCGCTTGATTCGCGTAATAAGTCGAGATTGCATAGAACGCGGACGTACGCCACAGATGGTAATAGAACGCTATGAGAGAGTTCTCAAGCCAATGCACATACAACATATTGAGCCTGCCAAGCGTTATGCCGATTTGATAGTTCCTCAAGGAGGTCATAATGAGGTTGCAATAAATTTGCTTACCGACTACATTAAGAGTCGCTTGGTATCGGCAAAAAAATGACATAAGAACTCAAAAAAAATTACATTAGGAGAGCGAAAAGATATGAAATTTCCTTGGATATTTAAGAAAGGGAAGAATAAAGAAGCTGAAGCAAACGGTGGTGATGTTCAAGATGACATTATAGCCGATGAAGGCGATATGGTGCTACGCACCGATAATCTTGTCAAGAAATATCGCCAGCGCATAGTAGTGAACCATGTGTCGATAAATGTGAAGCAGGGTGAAATAGTTGGGCTTCTCGGACCAAATGGTGCGGGAAAAACCACTACATTCTATATGACAACGGGACTTATTACACCCAATGAGGGCAGAATTTTTCTTAATGACCACGATATAACAAAATATCCGGTGTATAAGCGTGCGCAGAATGGAATAGGCTATTTGGCTCAAGAGCCTTCGGTGTTTAGGAAGTTGAGCGTTGAGAATAACATTCGTTGCATTCTTGAGATGACAAAGACATCGGCAGAATATCAGCGTGATAAGTTGGAGAGCCTAATTGAAGAGTTCCATTTGCAGAAAGTGAGAAAGAATCTTGGAGACCAACTCTCGGGAGGCGAGCGACGTCGCACAGAGATAGCACGTTGCCTTGCAATAAACCCTAAGTTTATTATGCTCGATGAGCCGTTTGCCGGAGTTGACCCGATAGCTGTGGAGGATATTCAAAATATCGTCTATAAATTGAAAGAGAAAAATATAGGAATTCTTATCACCGACCATAATGCGCCGGAAACACTGAGTATCACCGACCGTGCATATTTGCTCTTTGAAGGAAAAATACTATTTCAAGGTACAAGTGAGGAACTTGCTGTTAATCCGGTGGTTAGGGAGAAGTATCTTGGACGCAATTTTGTATTCCACAGGAAGAAATTCGATTGAGAATACGGATGTAAAAAATATAAGCCGCCGGTGTAATTAAGCGCATCGGTGATAGAATTATGGAATAGAAATAACACGACTGATGATATCAATCCAAAATTTATCGGTAGAATTTAATTGCAATCCATTGTTTGAAAACGTGAATTACGTTATCAACAAAAAGGACCGTATAGCTTTGGTCGGGAAGAACGGAGCCGGAAAATCTACTATGCTGAAGATAATTGCAGGCATTCAGAAGCCCACACATGGCAGTGTGGCATTGCCCAAAGACATAGTAGTGGGCTATTTGCCACAGCAGATGAATATAACCGACACAAAGACGCTAATAGACGAAACTAAGGAGGCTTTTAATCATATCAAGGTTCTGCACGATGAAATTGATGCAATAAATTTGGAACTTTCGGAGCGTGAAGACTACGAGAGCGATGAATACCATAAACTTATCGACAAGTTGACCCACTGCAATGAGTTGTTGACAATGTATGGCTCGGAAAATTGTGATGCTGAAGCAGAGAAGACACTTATGGGCTTGGGATTTGTTCGTGAAGATTTCGACCGTCCGACTTCTGAATTCAGCGGAGGGTGGCGAATGCGAGTGGAACTTGCAAAGTTGCTATTGCGCAAGCCCGATGTGCTATTGCTTGATGAGCCGACAAACCACCTTGATATAGAGTCGATTCAATGGCTTGAGAATTTTTTGAAGACAAAGGCAAATGCGGTGGTTCTTGTGTCGCACGACCGTGCATTTATCGACAATGTAACAACACGTACCATTGAGATATCGTGTGGCAAGATATATGACTACAATGTCAATTATTCAAAATTTGTGGAACTGCGTAAGGAGCGTGTGGAGCAGCAGATGCGCGCTTATATGAATCAGCAGAAGCAAATACAGGATACGGAAGATTTTATTGAGCGATTCAGATATAAAGCGACGAAATCGGTGCAAGTGCAAAGTCGCATAAAGCAGCTTGAAAAGATAGAGCGCATAGAGGTCGATGAGGTGGATAATTCACACATAAATCTTAAATTTCCTCCTGCTCCGCGTTCGGGCGATTATCCGCTCATATTGGAGAATGTCGGCAAGCGCTATGGTGAGCATCAAGTATTCTCAGGAGTAACATTCACAATAAAGCGCGGAGAGAAAGTGGCATTTGTCGGTAAGAATGGCGAAGGAAAATCTACGCTTGTGAAGTGCATAATGAATGAAATACCATTCGACGGAATGCTTAAGATTGGTCACAATGTGAAAATTGGCTATTTTGCGCAGAATCAAGCACAGTTGCTCGACACGGAGATAACGGTTTTCGACACGATTGACCGTGTGGCAGTGGGTGATATTCGCACCAAGATACGCGACATACTCGGCGCATTTATGTTTGGTGGAGAAGCATCGGATAAGAAAGTAAAAGTGCTTTCGGGAGGAGAGAAGACTCGCCTGGCTATGATAAAGATGCTTCTTGAGCCGGTGAACTTGCTTATTCTCGATGAGCCGACAAATCATCTGGATATGCGGACAAAAGATGTGCTTAAAGATGCCATAAAGGACTTCAATGGCACCGTAATAGTAGTGTCGCACGACCGGGAATTTCTTGATGGACTTGTAGAGAAAGTCTATGAATTTGGTGGCGGGAAAGTACGTGAACATTTGGGTGGAATATATGATTTCCTTGCAACGAAGAAATTGGAATCGCTTCGAGAACTTGAATTGCAAGGTAGTAATGAACAGGTGAAAACCAAACCTGCCTTATCGAAATCGCCGACGGCAGCAGCGAAATTTGATGACGCACCTAAGCAGGGCAAATTGAGCTATGCCGAGCAGAAAGCCCGAGAAAAGGTGCTACGGAAAGCACAAAAGAAAGTAGAAGAAAGTGAGAAAGCCATATCAGCTATAGAAAATGAGATAAAAGACTTGGAATCCATTCTCTCGAGTGGAGATGTTGTGAATCCGGAGCTGTATAATAAGCATGCTGAATTGCAAAAAAGACTTGAGAACGCAATGAGCGTGTGGGAGTTGGCTTGTATGGAACTTGAAGAATATAAAGAAGAAAACAAATAAGGATTTATAGGTATAATATGAAAACAATTAAGTATTTGATTCCGGCGGTTATAGCAGCGATGAGTATAACTGATGCCGGTGCAACAGAGGGTAAAATGAAAGGAGTTGATAAATCAAATTTTGATGAAACCATATCGCCTAAGGACGATTTCTTTCAGTTTGCGTGTGGCGGTTGGATGAAGGCAAATCCGCTCCCGGCACAGTATTCGCGTTTTGGCACTTTTGATATACTTGCAGAGAACAACAAAACGCAAGTAAAAGAGCTGATTCAGAATCTTGCTAACACGAGTGAGGCAAAAGAAGCCGGTTCGATAACCCAGAAAGTGAACGATATGTATCAGCTCGGCATGGATAGCGTGCGCCTTAATGCTGAAAAAGCATCGCCGCTCAAAGCTGACTTGGAAAAAATAACAACGGCAAAGCGAGCCGACTTCATTAATATTATATCGTGGCTTCACATGGGCATTGGTGCTCCGTTTTTCGATACAGGCGTAATGTCGGACCTTATGGATTCCAACATTAACATTATGTATGTGTCGCTTGCCGGACTCGGACTTGGTGACCGCGATTACTACATTGAGAATGATGAAAATTCATTGCGAATAAGAGAGGCATATAAAAAATACATTGAAACGGTGTTTACGCTTGCCGGTTATAAGAAATCGGCGGTAAAAACAGCGGTGAAGAATGTAATGAAGATAGAAACAGCATTAGCCAAGGTGACTTTTACACGCGAGGAAAGTCGCGATATAGCCAAGCAATATAATATACGCACCATAGAGCAGCTGAAAGCTGATTATGCCAATATTGATTGGACGGCATATTTCGCAGGTATAGGATTGCCTGAGGTAGATAAGGTGTGTGTAGACAATCTTAAGGGACTTGCCGAGGTGAATAGCCTAATGAAGACACTGACAGACAAAGAAATAAAGGATTATTTTGCGTTTGAGTATATAATGTCGGCATCAAGCTCGTTGAGCGATGATTTCATTGAAGCCAATTTTGAGATGTTCTCTAAGACACTCTCAGGCAAGAAAGAGATGCAACCGCGCTGGAAACGTGCAATAGGCGTTCCCAATAGCTTGCTTGGAGAAGCCGTAGGTAAGCTCTATGTAGAAAAATATTTTGCAGGCAAGTCGAAAGAAAAGATGATAGAACTCGTAAATAATTTGAAAATTTCACTTGCAGAGCATATTGCATCACTTGAGTGGATGAGTGATAAGACAAAAGTAAATGCCCTTGTGAAGCTCAACAGCTTTAAGGTGAAGATAGGATATCCCGATAAGTGGAAAGACTACAGTGGCGTAGTGGTAGATAAGACGCTCTCTTATTGGGAGAATGTGAAAGCTGCAAATCTTTTCAGGGCTAAAGATTCATATTCAAAGTGGGGAAAACCTGTGGATAAAGAAGAATGGGGCATGACACCACAAACCGTGAATGCCTATTATAATCCTACCACAAATGAAATATGCTTTCCGGCAGGAATACTCCAGGCACCATATTTCGATGTAAATGCTGATGATGCGTGCAATTATGGCGCAATAGGCGTGGTGATAGGACATGAAATGACACATGGATTTGATGACCAAGGAAGAAATTTCGACCAAAACGGCAATATGATAGATTGGTGGACAGAAGAAGATGCTACAAAATTCAAGCAGCTTACGGACAAGTTGGTTGAACAATTTAATGAAATTGTAGTGGCCGATGATGTTCATGCCAATGGACGTTTCACGCTTGGAGAGAATATAGCCGACCACGGAGGTCTGCGCGTAGCATACACCGCGTTCAAGAAGACACAGCAAGGACAGAATTGTGAAAAGATAGATGGCTTTACGCCAGACCAACGTTTCTATATTTCCTACGCTAATGTGTGGAAAGGCAATATCACAAAAGAGGAGATATTGCGTCGCACAAAGACCGACCCCCATTCGCTTGGAAAATGGCGTGTGAATGCATCGTTGCGAAATATTGAGCCGTTCTTCAAGGCATTCGATATAAAAGAAGGCGATGCAATGTATCGCATACCCGCCGATAGAGTGACGATTTGGTGATTTATTGTAGAAGATAATATTTGAAAAAGCGTTGTCATTTAATGATGATAACGCTTTTTTTATAATAGCAGTAGGATATTAAAGGAAAAATTGTTATTTTTGTAAGTTGAAAGGCTCTTAAGCTAAGTCAACAAAAAATAAACAATATAGAAAAATAAAAAATATAAATATATGAAATTTAATGTATCGAGTAAGGCGTTATTTACTCATTTATCGGCTTTAAGTAAAGTAGTAAATTCAAAGAACACAATTTCGATTCTCGACAATTTTCTACTCACTTTGACTGGAGATAGTATTGTAATCACAGGTAGTGACTCAGAAACCACAATGACCACCACGGTGCAAGTGTTTGAGGCATCGGGCGAAGGCTCATTTGCGGTGAATGTGAAGAATCTGCTTGATTTGTTGAAAGAGTTGCCCGACCAACCATTGTCGTTTGAAATTGATGATACGAACTATGCAATCAGCATTTTCTATCAAAATGGTAAGTTTAACTTTGTAGGCATAGACGGCAATGAATTCCCGAAGAAAGAAGAGACCGATGAGGAGACCACAACTTTTGAGCTATCGGCGGCTGAAGTAAAGAAAGGAATAGAAAAAACTATTTTCGCAGTAGGTCAAGAAGAGATACGCCGCATAATGATGGGTATTTTATGGGATATCAAGCCCGATATGATAACTTTTGTGGCATCGGATACGCATAAATTAGTACGCTATCAAAATAAGAAGCTGGCGTGTGGAATAGAGACATCATTTATACTTCCCGCCAAGCCTGCATCGATATTGAATAGTATCCTTTCGAAAAGCGAAGGCGATGTGAAAGTGACCATAGATTCAAAGAGTGCCACATTTGAGATAGAGGATTACACGCTGTCATGTCGATTCATTAATGGCAAGTATCCAAATTACAATTCGGTGATACCGCAGAATAATCCGTATCAATTGATAGTGGACCGTGCGCTGATGCTGAATGCCGTACGACGAGTAGCGGTGTTTGCCAGTGTCGGAGGTCTAATTAAGCTCGACTTAAAGGAAAATGAGGTGATGCTCCGGGCTCAAGATGTGGATTTTGCCACATGGGCAGAAGAGGTGTTGCAATGTGATTATCAAGGCGAAAACATGGTTATAGGCTTCAATAACACGAAAATAATCGAAATATTAAGCAATATAGATAGCGAAATGGTGAAGATAACGCTATTAGACCCGTCGCGAGCCGGAGTATTTCTGCCGGAGAATCAGGAAGAGGGCGAAGAATTGCTTATATTGCTGATGCCGATGATGATTTAACCCAAAGAAGAACGCAGAACAATGAATTTGATATTAAAGAATCCGCTGATATTTTTCGATTTGGAAACGACCGGTGTTAATTCATCGAAGGATAAAATTGTAGAAATATCATATATAAAGGTCTATCCCAATGGTACGGAGGAGTCGCGTACGTTGAGGATAAATCCCGGCAGGCATATTCCTGAAGAGGCTACGGCAATACATCACATCACTGATGAAGATGTGAAGGATTGTCCGCTTTTCAAGGACGTAGCGAAGGAACTTATGCATGTGTTTGAAGGTTGCGATATAGCAGGTTTTAATAGCAATCGATTTGACTTGCCCCTGCTTGTTGAGGAGTTTCTTAATGCCGGTGTAAATATCGACTTGTCGAAGAGGAAATTTATTGATGTCCAGACTATTTTCCATAAAATGGAGCAACGCACACTATCGGCAGCGTATAAATTCTATTGCGGGAAGAATCTTGACGATGCACATTCGGCTGATGCCGACACTCGAGCCACTTACGAAGTGCTCAAGGCGCAGCTCGACCGCTATCCAACCTTAAAGAACGATGTGGATTATCTATCGGCATTTTCGTGCCAGCAGAAGAATGTAGATTTGGCAGGAAGAATAGTCTATGATGATAGAAATGTGGAAGTGTTCAACTTCGGCAAGCATAAAGGGAAATCGGTGGAAGAAGTTTTTCGTCGACTCGACACCGGATATTATGCATGGATGATGCAAGGCGATTTTCCGCAGAACACCAAAAATGTAATAACCAATATAAAATTGCGTTGTAAATAAAAGCAAAAGCAAAATGATAGAAGGGAAGCATATCATATTAGGTATCTGTGGCGGAATAGCCGCTTATAAATCGGTGTATCTTCTTAGACTGCTAATAAAGGCGGGTGCAGAGGTTCAAGTGGTGATTACACCATCGGGGAAGGAATTTATAACGCCTGTCACCCTTTCATCGTTGAGTGGAAAGCCTGTAATAAGCGAGTTTTTTACAGCAAACACAGGTAGCTGGAATAGTCATGTGGACCTTGGACTATGGGCTGATGCTATGATTATAGCACCTGCTACTGCATCTACCATTGGCAAGATGGCAAATGGTGTAGCTGATAATATGCTTGTAACCACATATTTATCGGCTAAGTGCCCTGTATTTGTGGCGCCGGCTATGGACCTGGATATGTTTGCTCACCCGAGTACAAAACGCAATTTGGAGTTGCTGAAAAGTTATGGTAATCATATAATAGAACCGGCAAGTGGAGAATTGGCAAGCCATCTTGTTGGGAAGGGCAGAATGGAGGAGCCTGAGAATATTGTAAAAGCGATTGAAGAATATTTCAGCACAAGCGATGACTTGAATGGGGTGAGAGTGCTTATAACGGCAGGTCCCACTTATGAGCGAATAGACCCTGTGAGATTCATTGGAAATTATTCATCGGGTAAAATGGGTTTTGCACTTGCTGAGGAGTGTGCTCGCCGAGGTGCTAAAGTCACGCTTATAACAGGGCCGGTAGCATTGAAATGTAAGAATAAGAATATTTACCGCATTGATGTGGAATCGGCAAAGGAAATGCTTGCTGAGGTTGAAAAGGCGTATGTCGATAGCAAAGTGGCGATAATGTGTGCCGCAGTGGCAGATTATTGTGTGGAAAACAGAGCAGAGAGCAAAATAAAGCGCGAGGGCAATGATGTTCCGGTAATAAAATTGCAGAAGAATCCTGATATTGCAGCTACAATAGGAGCAAAGAAGGAAAAAGGACAAATACTTGTGGGCTTTGCTCTCGAAACAGATAACGAATTGAGCAATGCAAAGGCGAAAATACTTAAGAAAAATCTTGATTTCATAGTTCTTAATTCGTTGCGTGACAAAGATGCCGGGTTTGGAACTGATACAAATAAGATAACAATTATTGACTCGGCAGGGGCTGAAAAAGTGTATGGGCTAAAGTCAAAAGCTGAAGTAGCTAAGGATATTATTGATGAAATAGCTGAAAGAATAGCGAAATGAGCGAATTACGAAGGTTTATATTGGTGATATTGTCGGCAGTGATGTCGTGTGGCATTAGCATATATGCGCAAGAGCTGAAATGTGATGTGGAAATAAATAGCGAGCAGATACAGAACAGTTCAAAAGAGGTTTTCACGACTTTGAAGCAAGCTATTGCCGACTATATGAACACAAATAAGTGGACCGATGCTCAATTCAGTGCCAATGAGAAAATTGAATGTAAAATGTATTTCACAATAAAATCCTATAATGATAATATTATGTCGGGAGATTTGCAAATACAATCAAATCGCCCCGTATATAATAGTTCATACACTACTACAATAATTAATTTTAAAGATACGAAAATAGAATTTACGTATCAAGAGAATGAGCCTCTGGTGTTTTCGGAGGTGACTATGGAAAGCAATCTTACCGCTATATTAAATTTCTATGCATATATAATAATAGCGATGGATTTTGATACATTCTCGCTCAATGGTGGTGCCCCTTATTATGAGAAAGCTGCAAATGTAGTGCGACTTGCACAGAGTAGTGGAGAGAGCGGATGGAAAGCATTTGAGGACACAAAGAACAGAAGTGCCGTGCTTAGTGCATACACAGATGGAGCGACATCGGGTATAAGGGAGATTTTATATAATTATCACCGCAAAGGGCTTGATGAGATGGCTCTAAGCGTGGATAAAGGAAGGGCAATGATTACATCGATGATTGAAATGTTGAAGAAAGTTTATGATGCTGCACCTATGAGTGTGTGCATATCGATGTTTAAAGATGCAAAACTCGATGAGCTTGTAAATATATATTCAAAAGCAGGACAATCGGAGAAAGACAAAGTGTATGATTTGCTTTATCCAATATATCCCACCGAGCAGAGTAGATTGAAAAAGATAAAGGAGGAGCAAACGAACAATTAATAAGCCTGAAGATATGCTAAAACTGCTAAGGATATCCAATTTTGCAATAATTGACAACCTTGAAATCAATTTTGAAAAAGGATTTTCAATAATTACAGGTGAAACAGGTGCCGGAAAATCAATTATGATGGGGGCATTGTCGCTGATTCTTGGTGAAAAAGTGGATTTCAAGGCTATAAGGAATGCTGAGAAGAAATCGGTGATAGAGGCAGTGTTTAGTATTGGAGAATATGGCTTGGAGAGAGTTTTCGAAGCCAACGATATTGACTATGAAAGCGACGAGTGCATAATGCGCAGGGAGATATTGCCCAACGGGCGTTCACGCTCGTTTATTAACGATACGCCTGTAACACTTCCGGTGATGCGTAGCATATCAATGCATCTCGTTGATATTCATTCACAGCATAGTAATTTGCTATTGTCGCAAAAAAGTTATCAGCTTGGCATACTCGATAGCATAATCGGCGAACGTGGCTTGATAGAGAATTACGATAAAGAGTATAAAAAATACACTTCTCTTAGAAATCGCTTGGAAGAATTGAAGCGAATTTCAAGCCAACGTAAAGTAGAGGAAGACTATTTAAGGTTTCAATTGGGGCAGTTGAAAGAATTGTCGCTTACGGAAGATGAAGATGCAGAGCTTGAATCGGAAGAGCGTAAACTGAGCAATATCACTGAGATAAAATCGGCGTTATGGGATACGGAACAGCTACTCGATGGAGAGATGCAATCGGTGATAGGCGATGTGACTACCGTGAGTCAAAAATTAGGTCAGATAGAGAGCGTGTGTAGTGAGGCAGCTGAATTAAACGATAGAATTTCATCAATTCTGATAGATTTAAAGGATATATCACGGACAGTTGCCGGGCTACAGAGCAATCTTGTAGACAATCCAGCCGAACTTGAAAGAATACAAGAACGACTGAATTCAATTTATTCATTAGAAACGAAGCACAAAGTGTCGAGTAGCAATGAATTACTCAAGTTGCAAAACAAATTGGAGGCACAATTAGCCGACATTGATAGCACCGAAGAAGAAATCGGAGAACTTGAAGGTGAGGTGGCTTTGCAGCGAGTTGAAACGATGAAATCGGCTGAATTATTATCGGCGGCAAGGAAAACTGCTGCCGCATCGTTCGCAAGCTCGTTGATAGGAGTAGCGACACCGCTTGGTATGAAGAATCTGCGATTTGAGATAGAATTTGAGCAAGTGGATTTGTGCTGTGATGGAATAGATTCGGTTCAATTCTTATTTTCATTCAATAAGCAGCAGGCATTGATGCCTGTAGCATCGTCGGCATCGGGAGGTGAAATATCAAGATTGATGCTGTGCGTGAAATCAATAATGGCGCGAAGTATGCAGATGCCTACTATAATTTTCGATGAAGTAGATACGGGCGTTTCGGGCGATATAGCCAATCGTATGGGAGAAATGATGAAAGAAATCAGCAGAACGATTCAGGTTATAACGATAACGCATTTGCCTCAGGTGGCGGTGAAAGGAGCTGTACATTATAAGGTCTTCAAGCAGGATTCAGCCGATTCTACTTTTACATCAATAAAGCGACTTGATAAAGAAGAACGCGTGAGGGAAATTGCGCAGATGCTGAGTGGCGAGGCTATAGATGAGGCTGCACTCAATAATGCTAAATCCTTACTCGGATATTGAAATAAAGAACTACAAAATGAATATGGAAAAGAATCAATATATATTCGGTATTAGAGCCGTCATCGAAGCAATAGAGGCTGGCAGAGATATAGATAAAATTCTAATAAAAAAGGACCTCTCAGGGGAGCTTGCGGGCAACTTGTTTGAGTTGATAAGAGAATATGGCATTGTCAATCAGCGAGTGCCGGTGGAGCGAATAAACAGAATAACTCGCAAGAATCATCAAGGAGTGGTGGCAATGCTATCGGCAGTGACATATAACAAGATAGAAAATGTAGTGCCCCAATTATATGAAGAAGGGAAGTTGCCATTTGTAGTAGTACTCGATGGAGTGACTGATGTGAGAAATTTCGGTGCAATAGCTCGTACCTGTGAGTGTGCAGGAGTAGATGCCATAGTGATTCCCGAGAGGAATAGTGTGAGTGTTAATGCTGATGCCGTGAAGACTTCGGCAGGAGCGTTACACTATTTGCCGGTATGCAGGGAGCATAATCTTGTTGCGGCAGTAAAATATCTTAAGAATAGTGGCTTTAAGATTTATGGAGCTACGGAGAAAAGTGACATTAATTACACGAAACCCGATTATACGGAACCAACGGCTATCGTGCTTGGTGCGGAAGATGAGGGAATAAGTGGAGAGATTCTTCGCTTGTGCGATACTCATGTGGCAATACCTGAATTTGGGAATATACATTCTCTTAACGTTTCGGTAGCAGGCGGGGTGTTAATATATGAAGTGGTACGTCAGCGACTAAATAACGAGTGTGGAGTAGAATAAATAGACAAATATTTTATCGGGTGATTATTTTAAACTAATTTTGCAGAAAAAATAAGGAAAAAGATGATAAATCGTATTTTAATAAGAATTAAAGTAGTACAGTTGCTATATTCCTATCTTATTTCGGCTAATTCAATGTCGATAAAAGATGCAAAGAACGATTTGGAAAAGAGTCTTGATAAGGGATATGAACTATATTATTATCTGTTGCTCTTGATGGTGGAGCTAACGGAATTGCAAGCTAATCGCATTGAAGCAGCCAAGAATAAGTATCTGCCGACCGAAGAAGATTTGAATCCCAACACAAAGTTGATTGATAATCTTTTCATCAATAAATTGATAAGTGATGAGGATTTTAAGGAATATCTTCAAAATAATCCCATTACATGGCGAGAAGATGATATCTTTATGAAACTTGAGCTTGACAGGATTTTGAAATCGGATATATATGCCGATTATATAGCGACTGAAGGAAATGAGTATGTAGAGGATTGTCTTTTTTGGTATTCGGTGATGAAAAATATAATACTCACTGATGAAGAATTGATAGATACGCTTGAGTCGAAATCAGTGTATTGGAACGATGACCTTTCAACAGTTGGCTCATTTGTACTTAAAACAATAAAGAAATTTGAGCTAAATGAGGAAACTCCAATATTACCCAAATATAGGAATTACGAGGATAGTGTGTTTGGAAAGGAATTATTCTCGCATATTATTGAAGATATGAATTATGCCAATTCGTTGATTAACAAATTTGTTCAGACAGAGCATTGGGACGCTGACCGTATAGCTAAGATGGACCGCTTGATAATGAGTGTGGCAATATCGGAGATATTGCATTATCCGTCGATTCCCACAAAGGTAACCCTCAATGAGTATATTGAGATAGCAAAGTATTATAGTACGCCTAAGAGTGGACAGTATATAAATGGTATATTAAATTCTGTTGTGAATTATTTGAAAAAATCGGGAAAAATTAATAAAGAGTAAAAATAGCATAGTTAAGTGCCTATATTCTTGTGGAATATAGTGTATTTAATTATATTTGTAGAATAAAAACAATAACATACGAGTATGATAACAAATTCAATTTTATTGCAGCAAGCTGCAGGAGGCGGCTGGGAGTCGTTGATAATGATAGTAGCTTTGATAGCTATATTCTATTTTTTCATGATTCGTCCGCAATCGAAAAAGCAAAAGGAGATAAAGAAATTTCGTGAGGGCTTGTCGAAAGGAGATAAAATTATCACAGCCGGAGGAATATATGGCACAATTAAAGAAGTGAGAGAGACATCATTCTTAATTGAAATTGCTGATAATGTGAAAATAAGAATAGATAAGAACTCGGTTTATCCGTCGGCAGAAGATGCTGCGCAGTCATCACTGCAAGATAAGGCATAAACAAGGCAAACAAACGAGGAGCCATTTGTCTTTTAATTAAGATAAATGGCTTCTTTCGATTTTTAATATAAGGGTACGGTATGGATAGGTTGCAAATAAAGAAAATAAGAAATGCTTGCAAGCAATGGATTGATGCGAAAAGCACAAGAACGGTGCTGCTTTATCTGTTTTTCCTATTTATCTCATTCGTATTTTGGTTTGTACTAACGTTGAATAATTCGTTTCAGCACGAATATTCAATACCATTGCATATAAAATCTATTCCCGATAGTGCAACGATGATTTCAGAAATTCCCCATTCCATAAAAGTGACGGTAAAGGATAAGGGACTATCGATGCTGAAGTATGAAATAGGGAATTTGCCTACGTTGACACTTGATTTCAAGGAATATTCTAATGGGAGTGGATTATTCAGAGTGAGTGTAGCCGATTTGCGAAGCGATGTAAGAGATATTTTCGGTGCGAGTGCAATAATATCGTCGGTTAATCCGGATTCTCTGCGATTTATATATACTAATATTCCCGGCAAGAAAGTACCGATAAATTTTGATATTGATGTTCAAGCAAATCTTCAATATGTGATAAACGGAGCTGTGAAGAGCAGTGTGGATTCGGTAATTGTATATTCCGATAGTCATACTCTTGCTGAACTTAATGAAGTGTACACATATCATGTTGAGGAGCATGAGCTTACTGATACTTTAATAAGGGAAGTTGCTATTGCTCCTGTGCGAAATGCTCGCATTGTTCCTAAGAGCATTATACTCACCATTCCGGTTGAACAGTTGATATATAGAAAGCAGAAAGTTCCTGTAAACGTACTTGGTCAGCCTTCTAATATCAATGTGTTGACTTTTCCATCGGTGGTAGACGTTTCGTTTCTTGTGCCTCAAAGCATGTATCGCAAGGCAATAACGATAAAGGCGGCAGTAAACTATGATGATGTGATTGCAACAAAATCCAATCATGTGGCAGTGAAAGTGGTGGAAATCCCGGCTGTGTGTCAGAATGCAGTATTGTCGGTAGATAGTGTGGAATATATCATTGAAAAATATTAGGAATTGATGAATATAATAGCAATTACCGGAGGTATAGGCAGTGGGAAGAGCATTGTGTCGAGAATTCTTTCGGCAATGAATTATGAAGTATATGATTGCGACAGCAATGCTAAGCGAATTATGGCAACTTCCTGTGAAATAAAGCGAGAATTGGTAGAAGCATTCGGTAATGATGTTATAACTTCAGCCGGAGAAATAGCGTCGAAAACATTATCGGGAATTGTGTTCGGTGATGAAATAGCGTTAAAACGCTTGAATTCTATAGTGCATCCAAAAGTGAAAGCAGATATTCTTGAATGGGCGCAAATGTGCACAAGGAAATTGGTATTTATAGAAACAGCAATATTGCGAGAAAGTAATCTCACTGATATAATTTCCAAGGAGTGGAATGTCTATGCACCGGTTGATGAACGAATTAAGCGAGTAATGCGGCGCAGTAATCTTACAGAGGAGGAGGTGCGCAGGCGAATTACAATGCAAGAAATTTGTGAATTTGGTATTGAGAATCAAATAATCAACGATGGAAATACTCCGGTTTTGCCTCAAATTATTGAAAAATTACACTTTGAAGAAGATTAGCGATAATGTGAAAGAGTGTAAACTTCTTGGTACATACGAAATAAGTTTCTATTTTTGCACATCGAATACAAATTAAATTTATTATAATAACAAGAGATAATTGAATAAATACTATGTTGAAGAAAATTTTATCGATTTCAGGAAAACCGGGTCTATATAGGTTGATATCTTATGGTAAGAATATGATTATTGTAGAGAGCTTAGTGGACAAAAAGCGTTTCCCTGCGTATTCCAACAATAAGATAATTTCCTTGGGAGATATAGCAATATATACATCGGGAGAAGAAGTTCCCCTTGCTAATGTACTTGATAGTATAAGTAAAAAATATGATGGCAAGGCCCTTGTGGCAGCTGATTATAAAACAAATGATGCATTGCAAGGTTTTTTCAGTGAGATATTGCCCGATTATGATAGGGAACGAGTATATAATACGGATATAAAGAAAGTTATCTCGTGGTATAATGTACTTGTTGGTGCAGGAATAACAGATTTCATCGATAAATCGGAAGATACTGAAAAATCTGAGGCTGAAACTGCTGAAAAGTAAGAAAAATTGGTACATAATTACGCAAGGAGTGGAGATGTTTCTTTACTTCTTGCTTTTTTTATAATTTTGTGTGGAATTAACAAGCGTAAGGAATTTATATTGAAATGTCATGATGAAAAGAATGTCATTAAATATAACAATGAAACTGACTGCGACCATTATGATTGCAGCGGCTATCCTTATGCTTAGTTCGTGCCATTCGCATAAAGACAAAGATAAGAGCAACAAGGATAAATATAGGAATGAATATTCCGATGATATATATCGTAGAGGTTCTTATAATAATAGTGGCGACAGAAAAGAGTCAGCACTCTATCGTGAGGCAATGTCATGGCTCGGAGTACCCTATAAATATGGTGGTCATTCACGTCGAGGCACAGATTGTTCGGGGCTTGTAATGGAGGTATATAAAACAGTATATAATAAGGCGATAATTCATCACTCGGCTGATATCTACAACAAGCAATGCAGGCGAATAAAAGAATCGGAGCTTAGAGAGGGCGATTTAGTGTTTTTTACATTTGTGAAATCGGGGAAAATAAGTCATGTGGGGATATATTTGCGAAAAAGGCAATTTATTCATGCATCGTCATCGCGAGGAGTTATAATAAATAGTCTTGATGAGCCATATTATGCAAAGGGGTTTGTGGCTGCCGGCAGATTAAAGTGAGTGTAGATATACTTGTTAATTATCGAGTAATAACAAGTGCACCATCGGTAGATAAATTATGGATAGATATATTATTCTTGTCGATTGCAGAACATTCATCTATAAATTCACTTAAAGTATTGTCATAGATAGCACCTGAAAGGATTATATTGTGAGGGGAGAATAAGTTAAGTAGCTCCGATAATTTTCCATAGTATCTTTTGGTAATTATCAAATAATCGATATCAATAGTGTGAGCAGATGTGAGATGTCGGAACCATGTGGAAGAAATTATTGCTATACGCTTGCCTAAGATTAGTTTAAAAGTATTCTTCATATTATCACAAGAGCTATTGTTGTCGGCAACTATATAAAGGCTATTGATAGCATATTTTGCCAATAGACTTTTATGCCGTTGAGTGAAGACTTTGGCATAATCAGGAGAATCGGTGCACCATAAATACCCTTCGCCATTTTTAAAGTATAGGCATGGTGTGCAACTATGTTCATTCAGAATCATAAATCCCTCTTTTGGCGTGCTGATTCTATTGAATGTTGATGCTGATACTACGGCGATTAAAGAGATGAGAGATAATGCCAAGAAGTGAAATTTATGCTTATAGATGAATGTAATAATAAAGGATAGAGTGGCATAGTAGAAAATCAACATTGGAAGAGTGACATACATATTGTCGATATATGCGCCGGGAATATTTGTGGCAAATTGAGCGGAATTGTTGAATAACGAAGTGAACGAATCGAGAATGAATTTAATTTCAGGTAAATCCATTCCAATCGATAGCGCTAAAATATAGAGCAATGAGATGGAAATGAAAAGTGGCAGAATGGGAATAATTATTAGATTGGAAAGTGATGCGATAAGGGGTAATGTGTGAAAATAATATGCCGATAGCAATGCGCACCCTAAATTAGCTGCGACAGTGGCGATGACATAAGATGTGATTTTGAACATAATTTTGCGTCGAGGCGAAATCGGATTAATGCGTGATGCAAGCAGAATAATTGTGGTTACGGCGGTGAAGCTCAATTGAAAACCTACATTATAGACTGCATAGGGCGAAATTGAAAGAATGATTATTGCTGCTAAGCAGATGGAATTAATTGAAACGCTCTTCCTATGTGTGAGAATTGCTACCATAATGCAGCACGACATAATAGTGGCTCTGATAGCCGAGATTGACATTCCTGTTATGAAAAGGAAAAATAAAACGGCAATGGCTGAGATGCAAATTCTCAGAAAACGAATTCCCAGAAAGTCGATAGGTCGTAGTATTAATGATAAGATAGCAAGAATTATGCCTATATGCAGGCCGCTAATGGCAAGAATGTGGGCAATACCGGCTTTGGAGAATATTTGCCGAGTATCATCGTCAATAAAATTTGCATCGCCAATTACCGCCGTGCAAATAAGTTGCTTGGTGTTAGGTTGCAATGAAGAATTCAAGATTAGGTTTATTACTTTGCGTTGCAGGCATCGTGATGTAATGAAAATATCCTCGCTGTGGCCTATTACCTTGTAAGCATTCTCTTTGATTGTCTGCGTGTAAAGAATTCCGTTATGCGACATGTAGCTGCTGTAATCGAATTCTTCGGGATTGCCGAGGTTCTTGATTCTCGCCAAATGCGATTTGAATATTATTATGTCACCCTCTTTGAGCATAAAATTCTTATGGTCGAGATAAATGAGGGCATTAATGCTTCTTGTGATATTCAATGAATCAATGTTGCTCCCGCAAAGTTTAACTATAAGTCGGGTCGACAGGTCTTTATCGGTGATTTCTCTGATTTCACCTGAAATTATCTTATTTTCAATAACAGAAGTGTCTATTTCAGGAGGGCGGTTTATGGTAGCAGTAGTGATTCCTGTGAAGAAACAAACAAGATAAAGAAATAATGTGGGAATATATGCAAATTTTATGGAGAATGATGGTGAGGCTAATATCGTTTTGTGGGCAATAAAAAATAACGCCATAGACGCAAGAGCCATGATTACACTGCAGGCAACAGGTATCGTAATTAACGATGTGAAAAAGATACCTGCAACGAGAGGGACTAAAATGTGTAATAAAGGAGTCTTGCTTATCACTTCATGCTAGTGCAAAATCAACTATTCCATATTTCATAGGACTTAAATGCTTGTAAAAGGAGCATTTCAAGACCGTTTTTTGTGGTAGCTCCTTGTCGGAGAGCATTTTTCAAAAATAATGTTTCATCGGGATTGTAAATCAAGTCGTAGCAAATATGCTTATCGGTTAAGAAACGATAGGGGATATCAGGACATTCATTGACATTGGGATACATACCGAGAGGAGTAGTGTTTACAATAATCTTATGTTCCTGAATTATGGATTTTGTGAGTTCCTCGTAGGTGAAAGTGCTTGAAGATTTACGCCGTGAAACATATTGCGGTTCTATTCCAAGTTTCATAAGTCCGTGAGTAATGGCTTTGGCTGCACCTCCGGTTCCAAGAACAAGAGCCTTAGAGTGTAATTCCGGGTTAATCATACCTATAATAGAATCGCAGAATCCTATTACATCGGAGTTATATCCTTTCAGTTTAATATCATTTCCGGTCTTTAATATTTTTATTACATTTACTGCCCCTATTTTAGCCGCATCATCGTCGATTTCATCAAGATACTGCATAACTTGTTCTTTGTAAGGAATCGTAACGTTCAATCCGCTGATTTCCGGAAATTCGCTTAGCACTTCCATAATTTTGTTGATATCGTCGATTTCAAAGTTGATGTACTCGGCATCGATTCCTTCGGATTTAAACTTTTGATTAAAATAGTTTTTAGAGAAAGAATGCGTCAATGGGAACCCCAAAAGCCCATAAATTTTATGATTATTCATAATTGATACCAATTGTTTCTGCAAAAATAGTAATTTGTAGGAGAAAACAATTCATTTGGTATATTTATTTGTAAAAAAAATACCAATACAGTTAAAAAAGAGGAATCTATAATTAATATTAATGTTTAATTGTTAACTTTGTAAGTTAAATAAAGAAGTATATTCCGCAGATGACCATTAATAAACGAAAAATAGCACTATTGATAGTATTGATGCTTCTACCCGGTGTGATATTGGCGAAGCATTTCACGCTTGTCGTTGATGCAGGTCATGGCGGAAGGGATAAGGGGGCGTTGGGACGTCATTCCTATGAGAAAGATATCAACCTTGCCGTTGCGCTTGAGTTTGGCAAGATGGTAGAGCGTGGATTTGATGATGTGGAAGTGGTGTATACACGCGATAAAGATGTATATCTCACCTTGCAAGAGCGCGTGAATGTGGCAAATTCTAAAAATGGGAATCTATTTGTGTCGATTCACACAAATTCGCTTCCGCTAAATGCAAAGAATCGAACACAGATAAAAGGAAGTGCTACCTACACGCTCGGTCTGCACAAGACTGAGGAGAATCTTGAAGTTGCAAAGCGAGAAAACTCGGTAATTTCGTTGGAAAAGGATTACACTACCACATATCAGGGGTTTAATCCTAATTCTACTGAATCCTACATTATGTTTGAGCTTTGCCAGAATATGCATGTGGAGCAGAGCGTAGATTTTGCATCATTAGTGCAGAAAGAGTTTGTGCGTACGGCACAACGTACTGACAAAGGAGTGCGACAAGCAGGTTTTTTGGTCCTGGCCCGCACAAGTATGCCATCAGTGCTTGTGGAACTTGATTTTATATGTAATCCTGAGGAGGAGAATTTTCTTGCGTCGAAAAGTGGCTGCAAGAAAATGGCGAAGTCGCTATATAACGCATTTGAGGTATATCTTGGGGCTAATGATGCAAAATATAGTGGAAATAGTGACAAAGAGCCTCCCTTGAAGTCTGCTGAAGAAAAAGTAATTGAAGAGAACAAGGAGAAAGGAATGCTTGCCGATGGCGAAATAATATATAAAATACAGTTTCTCACGAGTAAGAAATTGCTTGTGGCGGGTTCTGCCGAATTTATGGGACTTGAAAATGTGAGTTGTTATAAAGATAAAGGACTGTATAAGTACACTTATGGAGAGGCAAAAAGTGAAAAAGAAGCATTGAAGATTCTGCAATCAATTCGCAAAAAGTTTAAGCAGGCTTTCATTGTTTCTTTTAAGAACGGAAAAAGGATAAAATAACGATAATAAAAATTAAATTTATATATGAAGAAATTTTTTAGAAAAGAAGTTAAGATTGCTATTGCTGTAATAATAAGTTTGGCATTCTTATTTTGGGGTATTGAATACTTAAAAGGTATAAATTTGTTTAAGCCGGTCAATTTCTATTATGTACATTTCAAAAATGTAGACGGGTTGACCGATTCGGCACCTGTAACAGTCAATGGTTATCAAGTAGGACAAGTGCGAGAGATTATATATGATTATGATACCGGTAATCTGCGAGTGCTGTTGAGCATGGATAAGTCCTTGCGAATACCTCTGAAAAGCGAGGCTGTGATTACAAGTGATGTGTTGGGAACGGCACAAATAGAGCTGAATTTATCAAATAATAAAGAATATTATAAAGTAGGTGATGAACTTGTAGGAACGAGTGAGGCAGGCTTGATGGACAACGTAAGTAATGAATTGCTTCCGAGTGTTGCTGCGATTATGCCTAAGATTGACAGCTTGCTGACAAATCTTAACAAGGTCGTATCAAACCCTGCGCTTAATAAATCGCTTAACCGCCTTGATAACATTACTGCAAATCTTGAGAAAAGTTCGCGTCAACTTTCAGTGGTGATGGGTCACTCGGTTCCCGGTATTTTAGATAATGTAGGTGGAATTACCAAGAATATTGATGCAATGACAGATGACTTGAAAGATGTTGCGGCTTCATTGAAGACGTTGCCGCTTGATTCTACAATGAACTATGTGAATAGCACTGCAAGCAATTTGAAGCAAATCACAGATAAAGTTAATGGCACGGATTCAAGCATCGGGTTGCTTTTGAACGACAAGGGACTATATAATCACATTGACCACACGGTGTTGAGTCTTGATTCTTTGTTTATGGATTTGAAGAAAAATCCTAAACGCTATGTGACTTTCAAGATTTTCTAATAAAGAAATAGAGTGGTTTTGGCTTATTTGGATTTTGTCTAAATAAGCCAAAATCTTTCTAAAAACGTAAATCCTTAAAAAACATAGGCTATAAAATAGGATATGACAAGTAAGCATTATTAAGGTGCTATGTGAAATTGCTATAAATGTATAACATAATTAGCTATAAAACAGTCTGCTATAAGCACAAGTTTAAAGTTTATATTTAATAAAATGTTTTGTTCGTGTGCAAATGGCTGAATTACAGATACTTTAAAGTTCGTTTAGAAAAGCAAATAATTAATGGCTTTTTTATTTGAAAAATTTTCGCAAATTTTGTAATGCGAAAAGAACGCAATAACAGACATAATGCAAGAAAATAACGACAAAAGATGGAGTAAATGCCTTGAGATAATCAAGGATAATGTGACTCAAGCCCAGTATGATGCTTGGTTTGAGCCAATCGTGTATAGGGGTTTTGATGCCAAGAACACGATACTTCTTGAGGTTCCGTCGTTGTATTTTGCAGAAATGCTCGAAGATAAATACGCCAATATTTTGAAGATGGTGTTTTCAAAGATATTTGGCGGAGCATTCAGGTTGCGTTATTTCTACTCAGTGGCGAGTGAGCCGGAGGCAAATATAGAGGTTCAAGGATTAAATAAAAGCACCATTATTACTAATAAGGTGGAAAGAGCCTCACAACAGATGGCAAATCCGTTTGCTAAGGTTGAATATGCCGATATTGACCCTCAGCTCAATCCGAAGTACACTTTTGAGAACTATTGTGGCAGCATGAGCAATAAGTTGCCTGTAAGTATAGGCAAAGCGATAGCTTCCGACCCAAATTGCAAGACGTTCAATCCCTTGTTTATATTCGGTCCGACCGGTGTGGGAAAGACACACTTGATTGAGGCAATAGGAATAAAGATAAAGGAGAATAATCCGCATAGTCGAGTTCTTTATATCACTGCACCTGTCTTTGAGCGGCAATATACCACAGCCGTGAGTCATAACAAGGTGAATGACTTTATGAATTTTTACCAAAGCATTGATGTGCTGATAGTAGATGATATTCAAGAATTTGCGGGCAAGACAGGAACACAAAATACCTTCTATCATATATTCAATCATTTGCATCAGAATCAAAAGCAGTTGATATTATCGAGTGATTGCAGACCTACCGATATGGACGGAATGATGCCTCGATTAATATCACGTTTTAAGTGGGGAATGACCGTAGAGCTATATCCGCCTGATTATGATTTGCGACGTGAAGTATTGACGATGAAGGCATATCAAGATGGCTTGTCGATACCTACCGATGTGCTCGATTATATTGCTACCAATGTCACTGATAGTGTAAGAGAATTGGAGGGAATAGTGGTGTCGCTGTTAGCTCATGCTACAATGCTAAATCATGAGATAACGATAGATTTGGCGCGTGCGGTTTTGGCAAATGCAGTGAAAGTGTCGAAGCGACAGATAACCTTTGAACTGATTGCAGAAACCGTCTGCTCGCATTATAACATTGATGTGGATTTGCTTTATGGTAAATCGCGGAAAAGAGAAATTTCAGATGCACGTCAGGTGGTAATGTATCTTGCCAAGAAACTTACGCAATTATCATCGACAAACATCGGACTTCGACTTTCGAGAAATCATGCAACAGTGCTACATGCATGTAAGAATATTGAAGAGCGATTATCTGTAGAGAAAGATTTAAGAGAAGAACTTGAAGCAATAGAAAATGAGTTTAAGAGCTGATGAATGGTCTTAAACTCATTTTTAGTTTAGAAAGCGTCAAATTTATAGAGTGTCAATTATTCGATAAAAATGAGGCTGCCAATGCTTCGGCACAACGTTCACCATCAATAGCAGCCGAAACTATACCTCCGGCATACCCGGCACCTTCACCGCAAGGGTATAAATCCTTTATTTCAGTGTGGGTCATCAGTGAAGGCTCTCGAGGAATTCGAACAGGCGATGAAGTGCGTGTCTCGACACCAATAATAATAGCCTCATTGGTTAAGAAACCTTTAGCGTATCTTCCGAAAATCTCAAAGCCTTTGCGTAGACGCATACTTATGAATTGCGGCAACCATTTATCAATGCGTGATAGCCTGATTCCGGGAGCGTATGATGTGCGTGGAAGGTAGGTAGATGCTCTTCCCATGACGAAATCGAGCATTCTTTGTGCACCGGCTTTTTGGGTACAGTCGGCTTCCTCAAAGCATTTTCTTTCCAAATCTTCCTGAAAGCGCATTACACACAATGGGTCGTTCATATCATAATCAATTAAATCTTCGGGACGTAGCTCTACCACCATACCGGAATTTGCCCATTTAGTGCCGCGGTTAGATGGACTCATACCATTGACTACGAGTTGATTATCTCCACTTGCAGCAGGCACGATGAAGCCTCCGGGACACATACAGAAAGAATATACACCCCTTCCATCTACTTGTGTTACGAATGAGTATTCGGCGGCAGGTAAATATTTGCCTCGTCCGGCAGGTGAGTGATATTGAATTTGGTCGATAAGTTGCTGTGGGTGCTCAAGGCGGACTCCTACGGCAATGCCTTTCGGCTCTAATCGCACATTAAGACTTTTAAGCATTCTATATACATCGCGAGCTGAATGCCCTGTAGCAAGAATTACAGGCCCATAATAAGAGTTTCCGTTCGCACATTTCACACCGATAGCTTTGCCATTGTCAAAAATAATTTCATTGACACGAGTATTGAAATGTACCTCACCGCCACAATTAATGATGGTGTGGCGAATGTTTTCAATAACTTTCGGCAGTTTGTCCGTGCCGATGTGGGGGTGGGCATCAACAAGAATATCCTCTGATGCTCCATGTTGGTGTAATATCCCAAGTATTCTATCAACGGAACCGCGTTTTTTGCTCCGGGTATATAGCTTGCCATCGGAATAAGCCCCTGCACCACCTTCGCCGAAGCAATAATTGGAATCGTTGTCGACAATCCCTTCACGAGATATCCTTGCAAGGTCTTTTCTTCGTTCGGTAACGTCTTTTCCGCGTTCAAGTAAAATAGGCTTTATTCCCAGCTCTATTAACCGCAGTGCAGCAAACAATCCTCCCGGACCGGCTCCTACCACAATTGCTTGGCTTTCGCTGTCAACAGGGCGATAATCAATTGGGGTGATTAGTGATGTATTTTCCGGCGTTTCGCCTATGTAAATGCGCACTTTGAGGTTTACCATTACTTTTCGTTGGCGTGCATCGATTGAGCGCTTGATTATTTTTACAGATGAGATGCTATCAGCGTTGATGTGTTCTTGTGCAGCGATATAGCTACGAAGAGTATTGTCGGAATAAGCCGTTATGGGTTCCACTCTAATTTGAAGTTCTTTTATTGCCATATTCTGATGTAAATAGGAACTTTAATTCTCTTGAGAGTGCAAAGTTATGAAAAATTTGTGCAATGCCAATAGCATCACATATCTCGATTTATAAAATTTTGTTACCTTTGCGGCTGAAATAAGATGAAACACGGAATAATTATGAATAGCAAGAATATTGGAGTTCTTTTTGACCTTGATGGAGTGATAATAGATTCAGAGGGGGTATATAGCCGTTTTTGGGTGGAAATTGAGAAACGATATCCCACCGGAATCCCTGATTTTGCAGCAAAAATAAAGGGTACGAACATTACATCTATTATGAGCCATTATACTGATGAAAACATAAAGCGCATGGTTCTTGATGATTTGGCTGAGTTTGAAAAGCAGATGCGTTATGATGTTTTTCCTGATGCTATGCGTTTTCTTCAAGACCTTAAAGCTGCGGAAATTCCATGTGCTATGGTGACAAGTAGCGGAGAGATGAAACTTTTGCGTCTTTTCAAGCAGCACCCTATGCTGAAAGATTATTTTTCAGCAATAGTTTCGGGCGAAATGGTGACACACTCGAAACCTCACCCGGAATGCTTTCTGAAAGGAGCTGAATTGATTGGGCGCAGAACGTCTGATTGCGTGGTTTTTGAGGACTCGATATTTGGTGTGGAGTCGGGTATTGCTGCGGGCGCAAAAGTTGTAGCGCTGACAACCACTTTTCCGGAAGCCATAAAAAACACCAAAGCCGACACATTTATTGATTCATTTGCCGACTTCGGTGTAGAAGATATTATGCGTTTGCTAAAGTAGCAAAACGTAATAATCAGCAGGCTTTAAAACTCATATCAAGACCTTTTACGGAGTGGGTGAGTGCTCCCACTGAAATGTAGTCGACGCCGCATTCACCATATTGACGAAGGGTGGCGAAAGTGATGCCACCTGATGATTCAGTTTCGAAACGCCCGTTTATCAGGTCGACAGCTTCGCGAGTGAGGGCAGGAGTGAAGTTGTCGAGCATAATTCTGTCGACGCCACCTATTGCAATCACACGTTTTAATTCGTCGAGATTTCTAACTTCAATCTCAATTTTCAGCTCCGGATTATGAGTTTTAACATATTCGTTGGCTTTAATGATGGCGTTTTCTATTCCACCGGCAAAATCCACATGATTGTCTTTCAAGAGAATCATATCGAATAGTCCTATGCGATGGTTTACTCCACCACCAATCTTTACGGCTTCTTTTTCCAGCATACGCATGCCCGGTGTAGTCTTCCGAGTGTCAAGCACCTTGGTTTTTAACCCTTTAAGTTCAGCCATGTATTTCGCAGTGACTGTTGCAATGCCACTCATGCGTTGCATAATATTAAGCATCGTACGCTCTGTCTGTAGGAGCGATTGAACACGACCTTCCACAACAAATGCAATATCACCAGGCTTTACGTGTGCGCCATCGTGAATAAAAATAGTTGGCTTTAATTCGGCGTCGAATTTCTTGAACACTTTCATCGCTATATCTACACCCGCAAGAATCCCTTCTTCTTTCACAAGAAGTTGAGATTTTCCCATTTCATCGGCAGGTATACAGCATAATGTAGTGCAATCGCCATCGCCGATATCTTCGGCAAATGCCAAATCGAGCAACTCATCGATAAGTTCGTCTTTTGTCTTCATATATTTGCGTAAATTTTGTTATTTCTATATTAATACTTAACTTTGTGTATAATGAATTATAAATTCATTACAAATTTAATGCAAACGGTATCAATAGCAAAATAAATAGTGAAGTTTCTTGTTTTTGTTTGTTAGATTCTCTTGAATTGCAAAACAATAATAATTTATAATGATTTATGAAAATAGTACTTGCAGTAGTCGGAAGAATAGGAAATTCATTCTTAAATGAAGGAATAGATGATTACACTCGGCGCTTGTCGCATTATGTGGCATTTGAAATCAAGTATATTAATGATGCTAAAAACACAAAGAATCTATCGGAAAAGCAGCAAAAACAGGTGGAAGGAACGAATATTCTTGCAACACTTGAAAAGTCGGACTATGTAGTGTTGCTCGATGAACATGGCAAGGAATACACTTCAATGGATTTTTCCCGTTACATAGAGAAGAAGATGCTGAGCGTTGCCCGGCGTCTTGTATTTGTTGTTGGGGGACCATACGGGTTCTCCGATGATGTGTATGCAAGAGCCAATGAAATGTTGTCGTTATCTAAAATGACTTTTTCTCATGAAATGATAAGACTCATATTTACCGAACAGTTGTATCGTGCTATGACGATTATGAACAATGAACCATATCATCATGAGTGATTTTCATACGAAGAAATCAGCCGAACATAAGGTCGCGAATTATCATGTCTGATACCATAATGCCTCTCTCAGTGAGTCTATAATTCGTGCCATTTAATAGCATAAGTTCGTTTTTGATGAATTTATCGACTGAAGTAACAAAATGTCGGTGAAATCTGTCTTCAAAAAGGCGTTGTAATTCATTCAAATCAACGCCCCATGTTGTGCGAAGACGAATCATAATATATTCATTGTATCGCTCATATTCACTGAGATTTTCATATTCGCATGCAAGCTCCGAAGATGAGATTCTGTCGATATACTGCTTGGCATTAGCAATGTTGTAGCTCCTCGATTTCCCGTCGTAGCTATGTGCGGCTGCTCCGAGTCCAAGATAAATTTCACCATTCCAATAGTTGGAATTATGAACAGAATATTTTTTATTTTTGGCAAAATTTGATACCTCATAATGCTCATATCCATAATTGCGAAGTTCCTTAACCATTACTTCATACATAGATATGTAATCATCTTCACTACATTCATTTATCAATCCTCGTTCTCTCAAGGAATATAACCTTGTCCCCTCTTCATAAGAAAGGCTGTAGCATGAAATGTGAGGAACATCGAGAGCTATTGCTTTCGATAAGGAATAGAGCCAAGAATCGAGAGATTGCCCCGGTAGTCCGTATATCAAATCTATACTTATATTGTCGATGCCGGCATTCTTTATGTAGTCGACGGCACTTATCGCTTGTAAGGAGTTGTGGCGGCGGTTAATAGTGGTAAGTTCACTATCGACAAAGCTCTGTATTCCCATGCTGACGCGGTTAATGCCCAATTCTTTGATAGAGGAAATATATTCTTGAGTCACATCATCTGGGTTAACTTCTATGGTGAACTCAATCAACGATTTAAGGCTAAAGATTGAACGTATTCCTTTAACTATTTTACCTATTTGTTCCGGAGAAAGAAGAGATGGCGTGCCACCCCCAATATAGATTGTTTTTAGCGGTGAGTTGCGTAATTCATTCCGGCGAAGGCTACATTCCTTAATAACAGCATCGATATAGGCATCTTCAAGTCCATTAGTGCCGATTGAATAAAAATCACAATAAATGCATTTTTTTCTGCAAAATGGTATGTGAATATAGATGCCTGCCATTAGCTGTGAGTGATATTAAATATTTTTGAAAATAGTTTCAATTTCATTGATAATCTCAGGAGATAATTTCATTCGGATATCGTTTTCTTCTATATGAGTGCTGATAGCTTCAATAAAATGATTCCATTCATTCTGATAAACGTATTTCATTCTGCGTCCATTTTCGCTATTTGCAGAGCAGCTATAGCTGATATTGGCAAATCGGTCGCATAATTTCACGAAAGGAGCGTAGGGAGTTTGTCTTATGCCATTGTAGTATTTGTCGCCTGCTCGTTCCTCGCGAGTTCTGCCTTTATCGTTGGTAAGAGCGTAAACAATCTCAACGGCAATATTCGCCTGTCGGGAATCAAAGAATTTCAGTGCGAATCTCGATAAATCGTTATATGTGATTCGAGCATCTTCTATGCTATCGTGAAAAAACGCTCCAAAAATCAAGGGTAAAATATCATCGACATCGGCTATAACTTCATATCCGTATTTCATAACAAAATCAGCTACCATTGACAAGTGATATCCGTAGGGTAGAGAGCCATCGTAGGTTTGATTTACACTTTCATGTAGCTTCCAAGCCGCATTGCGAATTACATTGATTGTTTCGGTATTATCCGTAACAAAAGAATAGAATAACGATTTGTCCATTGTGAAAAGTGTGACGTTTTCGAATGTGCAAAAATAGCGAAAATAATTATAAATGCATTGTTTTAAGTGCCAATATTTGGTTCGTATATAAGTGGGATAGAAAATTAATGAGGA
>CAMEKH010000004.1 GCA_945921235.1 uncultured Prevotellaceae bacterium
CGATTCTCAGGGGGGGGGTAATCTCACTTGGGAAATCGCTGTAGAAAGTGCTGTGGTATCCACACCTACCGCACATGGTACTGTGAAAAACTTTTATCGCCCTTCCTCTGTTATTATTGATAAGAACTATGAGAGTCCATACTACGGTCGTATATATGTTACCGAGGCTATGCCAACATCATTTGACCCTACCGGTAAGGGTTATGAGAGTGAGGTAACTCGTGCAGGCGTGTATGCATTTGACCCTGCACTAAATTCAGTACTAAATAAGAGCGGCAACCCCGGTTTCACGGGTGGTATGACACGTGATGCTTCTGAACAATACGACCCACGCCGTATCCGCATCTCTGAAGATGGTCGCGTATTCGTAAGCCGCATTTCCCCAGGCGTATCTTCCGTATTTGAAATTAACCCTGACGACCTTAATGCCGATTTCACACCAATATTCAAATTTGCTTCTGTTTCTACTGCAAATTGGAATTTACTTGATGCAAGCGGTAATTTCATCGCAGCTCCTAATTGCGGATTAGATGTGATAGGCAGTGGCGAAAACCTGAAATTATTGGCACTGTCGGCAAGGTCTAATGCTACCGCATATTCCGCTTTTCGTTGCGACGAATATAATCTTGGCACGGCTACCTCATGGAATAAAGCTCCATCGAAGAACATAGCAGCATTATCGGGGAAATATAGCATTTCCCGTACAGCCAACAGCGTTGTTTACGACAATGAAGGAGGTATTTGGTTCTGCCAATACCGCGGCACTCCGACCGATGCTCAGCCTGCTATTGTACACGTCAATGCCGACGGTGTGGAAGACTTCAAAGATATAACCATTGTTGCTCGTAATAGTGGAATTGCCGTCAGCCCCGACGGCTCTAAATTGGCTGTTGCCAAAGCCAACGATAGCAAATACAACGTTGTCATCTATGAAATTACAAAAACCGGCGGCACTCTTGGCATTACACTTCTCTATGAGTTTGCTACCGATGCGGGCTCTACCCTCAACGACATTGCTTGGGACAACGCCAACAACATCTATATTGTAAATAGCTCTAAAGAAAAACTCAAAGTATTTGCACTGCCACGCGAAAGTGGAACGGTAGTTACTCCTGCCGCCAAGCAATACACCATTAAAATCCCTGTTCCTGAGAAAGAATGCACTGCAGCACAAGACGACATCAACACGAATGAATATTATGCAACTTTCAGCAACAACATTTCCGACATGCAACTGATTGCTGCTGCCGGTTGTGAAATCACCTTATACGACGTGAACGTTAGCGGCAACTCATTAGTTCTAAACCCTCGTGAGGACAATAAAGTGGCGCGCGGCGAGGCTGTCCTTGTGAAAACAAACCACAAGTCTTTCACTGCTACTCAGTTGACTGGAGAAGAAAGCCTCACTCCTGCCGAATATGGCACTGCGACACTGCTTCTTGCCTCTCCGAGCGAAGACCAGACAATCTCTTGCCATGCCTCTGAAGCTCTGCTCTATCGCTTGGCTTACGACAATTATAAGGAACAGACCGGTCTTGGATTCTATTGGGGCAATGCAGACGGCACCCAAATTAACGCCAAGTCGGGCAAGGGTTATCTCAAAGTTCCTGCTATTCAAGGTGCTCAAATCAAGAGTTTCCGCCTCAATCCTCTGCCCACTCACGTGGAAGAAATCAATGCCGAGGAATTGGATATGAATGAGCCTATCTACGACTTAAGCGGACGCCGTGTGGAGAATCCCACAAAGGGTATCTACATTCAGGGCAACAAGAAAATTATCATAAAATAACAATCCGATACCAACACTCCTAAAAATTATTTTTCATTTATGTTAAAAGAATATATTGAACCGGAAATAGAAGTTCTGCAAATAAATTGCCAGAAAGAGTTGCTTATCACAAGTAATCTGAATGAAATGCCCCATGAAGACGATGAAGATAACTCGTTTTAAGATAAATTAAAACATAAATTAAAAGACTGCGCCCGAATGTTCATTTATAGCTTCGAACATTCGGGTGCTTTTTTTCAGTCACTATTCTTAGAGCGCGTTCCTTAATTCGGACATTCTTTTATTATTGCAAGACAGCAGAAAACGCAGCGCCACACCTACAATGCCC
Organism: uncultured Prevotellaceae bacterium; assembly: GCA_945921235.1. Classification (GTDB taxonomy): domain Bacteria; phylum Bacteroidota; class Bacteroidia; order Bacteroidales; family Muribaculaceae; genus CALZFJ01. The sequence continues at coordinate 2,118 of CAMEKH010000004.1, forward strand.
TAATGGCGAGTGGAACAACGCCCCATACACACAACCGGCAGCGTGTCGCATAGAGGCGCGATTATGGTAGCAACATTGCTCTGTAACAAAGAAAGCCCCCGGAGCACACTGCTCGGGAGCTTTCTTTACTATATATCGTCGGCGACTTTTCTTAGAACACCAAAACCGGGCGCACGTGGTAGAATCCCGTTTTTGGATTACCAAAGCATGAGAAGGTGTTCAGCACCTTGCTCGATGAAAGTCTTTCACCATTGGTGAAATTCACCACATAGGCATATTCCGTAGCCGACACCGTCGATGTCCAAATCCACTCGTTTCTATCGAATTTATCAATGAAATCGGCATCAATCTTCGACATTGTGGCATTAACCTTATCGAGCGGCGTACCTACATTATCGAGCCAATAGAACATATCCATATAGCTCTCTATGAAGTGGTCGGGCGAGGAAGTATCGAGAGTCATCTCCCCGATGTTGCGTGCAAGGTCAAACCACTGTCCCAGTGTGGGCAGATACCAGCCCGTAGTCAAGCCGGCAAGCACATTGTAGTTACCCTTGTCCTTACCGTGGTCGGCAGCTGCCTTGAAAGCCTCATATTGCCCGCCTTCGTAGGCTGCCGGACGTTTTGTCCTGATAAGGTGTGGCATGTACCACTCCGCCCAATGCCTGTTTCTCATCGTCGCCAATCCTATCGGGATTGATATTGAACACAATGCCCACCACATCGGCAGCTTTCACCACCGAAGCATCGGCATCTTTCGACAACAGACGTCCGTCGGAGAGGAAGAAATCGCCCACTTGCAGCAAGTGTTTTATTTCACCTTCGCCCTTCTTGCGGTCGATATTATAGGTGTTCACGGTTCCGGGTTTTACGTTCGGTGTGAAGCTCCATTCATTCACCATAGGCTCATTGCCGTAGCTGCCCGAAAGTGCTTGCCCTGTGGCTGAAGGATTCACAATGTAGGCATAGAGTGCAGCCTCTTTCTTCTCAAATGGCTTGAACCCATTGAAAACTATATTCTCAGCTTTCAAAAGCACATAATCGGGAATTGCCGGCTCATTGGTGAACACATATCTTGTGGTAGGGAAAGTGATTTCGGCAAGTGCCATGCGGTGATTGAGCACAAAGCGCAACGATTGATTTTCATCGATTTTCGCCGAGGCTGTCATAAAGTCCGATGCCGTGTAGGCTGCATAATCGCTTTGGTCCTCTGCCACCTGCCATGCATCGGCCACCGCAGCAAAGAATTGCTCGGCATCGGCAGCAGTGGCATCAACAGCAGCCGGGAGTGACTCCACGTAGGGATAATAGGCAAAATAAGTAGCTTCGGCATCATTTGCGAGCACGCCGACAGGCTGCCACGTCACTTTGCCGTTTAAGCCTGCCACGGCTTGGAGGCACGCATTCTCGGCGAGAATCTCACCACCTTTCACCGCATACACACCTATCTTGTCGCCTGAGGTGAATACTGTGGTATATCCTTGTTCCTCGGCTCGCGACGTTACATATCCGGCATCTTCCACCGTCACCGAAAGTCCTGCCGGAATTTCAGCCGTAGCTATCACATCATCGCTTGAGCACGATGTCATGGCTACTCCTATGGCAAGCCATGCATATATGATTGTCTTTCTCATCTCTTTTTTCATTTCAATGTTAATTTTTTTATCAGAATGCAAGGACAAAGCGAACCGGCTGTATATTGGTCTTGTATATTGGCTCACAGCTCACATATTTTTCACATATCGGCATACAATAGTAGCAATCGTTGCTCGGGAAGATGCTCGTCATGTAGTTAACATCTCCTCCTGTGGGGAAATCGTCTTTCTCAGTGCTTGCAAGAGTACTCAATGTCACATTAATTAGCTCAATGAGATTCTCGGGATATTTCGTCCAGAACGACAGATACTTGTCGCGCTGCCAGTTGAAGCGAGTGGTGGTCACCGGGTAATACCACTCCGGGTTCTCTGTGTAATCAAGTCCGCTGAAATTGCGTATGATGTCAAACATCTGCGCCGGTGCGGGAACATACCAGCCTGTGCTCTTCACGTCGGCTGCCGGACCGCCGTAGTATTTGTCGACAGCTCCCGAAACGAGATTGTTCAGCACCGGATAATCGCCTTTGGCTATTTCGGATTTACGGTTCTCTGTCATTATCTTGTGTACCTTATATCCGCTTACAATAGCATTGAGCGTGGGATATAAATCTTCAGGAGTTGCTCCGACAATGGGAGAAAGACCTATGCCTGATTCGTCATAGAGTCCATTATCCCACTGTGCGAGGATTACGCGGCTCGCCATTACAAGTCCGTGAGGCGTCTTCACGCCTTTTTCTTTCAAAGCTTGTTTTTCGGCTTCTCCCATGCGCGAGAGGTCGGTGGTGTAGACGATTCCTATCACCTTGCGAGCAGCGCCCGTGTAGGGGTTGGTGTAGGTTGGTGCCGGCTTCGGCGATGCCCACAGCACTTTGCCATTGCCTGTGCGGTCGAATCCGAGGAAACCGCCATCGCTCCATGAGCCATCGGAGTAATAGTAATCGCCGATTTTCACTTCACCATAGTCAAAGTCCTTCTTGGTCGATTCCACATCTTCTATTTCGCCTGCACGCCATGTGGCACTTGCCGTACCCTCCACAGCTTCAAATGTAGCAACTTTCGCTCCGGCAGCAAAAATGCTGTAGGTGCTTCCTACTTTGAGCGATGGCTCGGAAATGAGCAGACGAGTATTATCGGCATAATCTTGCACGGCGATAAATCCGGTAGTTTCTTTCCCGGCTTCATCTTTCACGGTTATTGCTGCTCCTTTAGCAACCGACGGAATTGTGCATAGCACATAATATTGATTGCATGCATATTCGGTAGGCTCGGTGCAATTACCTGCCATAGCTATGAGTTTGCCTCCATTGATTATGAAACTTCCGTCGGTGCAATTGATGCTGCTGCCGCTATCAGCTCCTTGTGCGACTACGCTTCCCGACTCCATGCGGAAACTTCCGGCACTGATTGCATCGGCAAAGCTCGACACGCACGACACTGCAGCGCCATTCACCTCCACTGCTCGCTTTGAGAACAATGCAGTCTTCTGCCCGGCGGTGATGCTCAGTGCGCCACCTCCGGTAAAGGTCAACGAACCTTCACTGTAGAGGCATGCCGACTCGTTTAGCCCGCCCACAGCCGCAAATGTCGATGCATCGACTAATTTCGACTGCGTGCCTTCGCACAATTGCACAGCTACGTTTCTTTCAGTCTTTAGCTCTATTGCCGCTCCATCGGCATTGGTTATTTCCACTCCGTTCAGAGCAAGGGAGAAATCGTCGGTCGAGGTTATGCTCACTGAGCCATCTTCGGTGGCTCCGCTTAAGCGATACACCACATCAGCAGCGTCTTCGGCTACTACTACCACGTCGGCTCCATTCTTTTCTACCGTTACGCCCTCGAATGCGCGCGGATTCACCACCGTGACATCTGCTCCGGCAAAGGTGATATCTACTACATTTGTGGCATCGCCCATTGTGATTCGCTGCAAATCGGCTCGCGGAATATTGGTCGTTGAGCGGTCTACTCCCACTATCACCACATTCTGCCTGCTTGCATCTACCGTTATGCTATCGGCTTTGCTTATTGGCAGTCCCATTGTGATTCCGTCGGCACGATGTAACCACAATGTTTCGGCTGCCCATGCCATCGACACTGCCGCTATCGCAGTCAATGCCGTGAATAATAATCCTTTCTTCATCGCTTCACAATTTTAAATGCCACGTTTCCGGCTTTCACCACATAGACTCCCGCTGAGAGCAATTGCACATCGGCTTTGTCGCCTTCCACACCAAGCACTTTGCTGCCATCGAATGAATAGACTTCAATGCTCGCTGCTCCGGGAACTGCCACCATGCTGCCATCGAATTTATAATTCACATCGGCAAATGTGCTTTCCACTCCGCCGGTGTGCTCTTGATTGAACCTCAAAGAGCAAAAATTGTCGTAACCATAGAGGTTTGCGCCTCCTGTTGTAACCACACTCACGCCCTCATCAAGAAATGCTATCTCTGTGATGTCGGCGATTGCGAATTTCGTATCGCCTGTGGTCTGCCGCACATAGAGAGCATCGAAAGCCGACGCTGTCGATGCACTTGCAAGCACCAATGTCACGACACCGATACTTTTGTTGATAAAATTCATAATCTATATAAGTTTTATTGATTAATTTGTCTTTATTGTCCAGTTCAATTCTTCCGGTTCTCTCAGCTACAACCCTAAGTAGCTAAAACTCTTCCGAATCATTTTTTCAGTGGCAAATATATACAAAAAAACATAAATTTCCAACATTGAGCTATATTAATGCAAGAAAATCGAGCATATTCCCATTATTTCGGAAATATGCTCGATTTTTATTATTGCGAAGTGTAAGTTGCGCTCCGCTTACTACTTCAGCAAGCCGAACATCATTACATTGTCGTTGACTACATCGACCATAAAGGTGTAGATGCAACTTGCGATTCCTATAAAGATAATTCCAAGTGTGCATGCTATCATAGCTATGCGCTCGCTACATGCCGAGCGGAATGTGGGTATGATGCAATCGTCTTGACGAATGAACATTGCCTTCACCACAAGCAGATAGTAGAACAGCGACACTATGGTGTTTATCAACGCTATGAGCACAAGCACATAGATTGCCACCGAACCGGTTTCGAGTGCTCCAACAAATATGAAGAATTTGCTGAAGAATCCTGCAAACGGCGGTATTCCGGCAAGCGAGAACATGGCAAGCATCATTGTGAACGACAGGTAGGGATTGGTCTTGTACAATCCGTTGTAGTCGTCGATTGACACCTTTCCGGAGAAGTTTTCTATCGCCGACACCACGCCGAATGCTGCAAGGTTGCTCACGATATACACAAGCACATAGAACATCAGCGAGGCGAGTCCGAGTTCATTGGCGGCTACCACACCGAGCATTATATATCCGGCTTGCGAAATCGACGAGAATGCAAGGAAACGCTTGATGTTGCGCTGACGAATGGCAAAGAGGTTACCCAATGTGATGGTAAGTATTATCAACGCATAGAGCATCCACTCCCACACGACTGAATACACAGTGCCAAACACTTGCACAAGGATTACGAGAAACGCATAAGCCGCTGCTCCTTTCGATATTACCGAAAGATAGGAAGTGACTGCCGTGGGTGCGCCTTGATACACATCGGCTGTCCACAAATGGAACGGCACGAGCGACAACTTGAAGCCTACTCCGGCTATCACGAATGCTATGGCTGTGATGAGCAACGCCGTGTTGCTTCCACCTACCAAGCGGCTTGCTATATCGGCAAAATACATCGAACCGGTCAATCCGTAGACGAATGAAAGTCCGAGCATAAAGATTGCCGACGAGAAGATTGCCGTGAACATATACTTTGCCGCTGCCTCATGGCTCTCATAGCGATTCTTGTTGAATGCAACCAATGCGGCAAGCGGAAGTGATGCCGTCTCGAGTCCGATGACAAACAGCAGAAAATGACGTGCCGATATCATAAGATACATTCCAAACAGGGTGGTGAGCAACAGCTCGTAGAACTCGCCGCGGCGTACTGCCACAAATTCGCTGTTCGACCACTTTATCGACTGTACAAGCACTATCAGCATACCTACATTTAGTATCGACTTCATCACAAAGGTGGAAGCCGTCGACTCAAACATTCCGCTGAATGCCGTGCCGCGCATGAGCATGAAATAGTTGGCTATCGCAAAGGCTCCAAAAATCACGCTTGTGAACACAGGAAGTGCGCCAAGGCTCTTTTTCGGCATAAAAGTGTCGAAAAGGAACACTAACAAGAACACGGCAAGCAGCCCTAATTCTTGTGGCATCATTAAAAATTGAGAATAATCCATTTTTCTACTTTCTTATTTTTATTTTCAACACTTTTTGCTTTATGCAAACAATTTCATTATCGGCTCGGCCGCCTCGCTGATGATTCCGCTGAAGAAATTCGGGAAACAGCCTATGGCGGCTACCGCTACTATCAAAGTTATCGTTGCCAAGCGCTCATGCCACTCGGCATCGGTCAATTCTTTGTGGTGGGCATCTTGTACGGCTCCGAAAAGCAATTTGCCTACCACTCGCAGAATGTAGACTGCCGTGATAACTATAGAGCAACATGCCATTACCGTGAGCACGCGGTGGAACATATCGGCATGCTGGAACGAACCTACAAATATCGACATCTCTGCCACAAAGCCGCTCAAGCCGGGCAATCCAAGCGATGCCAAACCGGCTATCACATAGCCCACGCCGAGGAATGGCATAATAGTCATCAAGCCTCCCATCTTACGAATGTCGCGTGTGTGGGTACGACCGTAAATCATACCAATCAGCGCAAAGAACAATGCTGTCATCAATCCATGCGACAACATTTGCAGCACAGCTCCTGTCATTGCAGTGGTGTTAAGCATAAGTATTGCAAATAGCACCATGCCGCAGTGACTCACCGATGAATAGGCGTTGATATACTTCAAGTCGGTCTGCACGCATGCACTGAATGCTCCGTAGACCACGCTGATTCCTGTCAGCAGAAGGAAAATCCATGCAAGCTCTCCGGCTGCCCATGGCATCAAGTAAATGGCAATGCGGAAGCAGCCATAGCCTCCAAGTTTCATCAACACGCCGGCATGGAGCATCGACACTGCTGTCGGTGCCGAAGCATGACCGTCGGGCGACCATGTGTGGAAGGGGAACATTGCTCCAAGCACGCCAAATCCCACAAAGGTCATCGGGAAGAGGTAGTATTGCCACTCATGTGGTATGGCATTGTTCTCGGCTATCTCAAGAATATTCATAGTGAGCTGTCCGCCCTCGGGTGCCGAATGGAAATAGATTCCTATCAAGCCGAGCATCAAGAATGCCGAGCCTCCCATCAGCATCAGCGTGAGCTTCATTGCCGAATAGTTCTTGTTGCCGCTTCCCCAAACGCCGATAAGCAGATACATGGGGATAAGTGCCACTTCATAGAACATAAACATGGTGAACATGTCGATGGAAATGAAGAAACCGAATACGCCCGTAGACAACAGGCAGAACCACATGAAATACTCCTTGGGCAGAGGATTGATGTTCCACGACGCAAAGACACCCGCAAACACTATAAATGCCGAGAGTACTATCATCACCACCGATATGCCATCTACGCCAAGCGCAAGATTTATGTTCAGTGGCTCAAACCATGTCCATGAGTCGGTGAACAGCATAGGCGACACATCGCCGGCAGCTCTCATCGACAGAAACTCTATCACTAAATATGCCGCAAGCAGCATCAAGGCAGTCGCACCGGTCACGGCAACGGCTCTCACTTGCTTCACACTTTTGCTCAAAGCAAGGCCACCAAGCATAAGCAGTGGCACAATAACGAAATAAATTAATACATTAGACCAAATCATAATTCTTATTATCGTTTTAGAACCGTTGTCACGATTAAATTATACAAATTATTGCTATTGCAGCCAGCAATGCTGCTCCTGCCAAATATACCCACACATAGCCTTGAATGCTTCCGCCTTGCAACTTGCGAACGGCATACGATGCCGAATTGGTGACGTTGGCAAGCATATCGAATGTGCCATCGATAATGCGGCGGTCAAACCATGCTATCGGACGGCTGATGCATGCAAAGATTATCTTATGTGTGATAAACTGATAAAGCTCGTCCATATAGAAACGCTTGTAGGCGGCTGTCCAAAGTCCGCGGCAGCTGTCGGCCATCTTCTCGGGCACCGCATTCTCCTTGCGATAAAGCAATGTGGCAAGGATTATCGCTCCCACGGCTATCACCGTGCTTGTGCCGGCTACTCCCCAATTGATGTGGGTGGTGAGTCCCTCACGATTCCATGTCACAAGGTCGCCGAAAGGAATGAATCCTGCTACTATCGACACAAGTGAAAGGAATATTAGCGGGAACGTCATTGTCATTGGTGCCTCGTGTGGTGTGTGATGTCCGTAATCGGGATTGTTCCACCAGAATATCTTATAGTATAGACGGAACATATAGAATGCTGTCATTCCGGCTACTACCGACAACCAAATGCCCCATACCGGGCTGTTGGCGTAGGCTGCCACCAGAATTTCATCTTTACTGAAGAATCCGGCAAACGGCCAAATTCCTGAAATTGCCAAGCAACCTATCAAGAAGGCAATGTTGCAGATTGGCATATACTTGCGAAGTCCTCCCATCTTGCTCATCTCATTGGAATGCACGGCATGGATAATTGCACCGGCACACAAGAAGAGCAACGCCTTGAACATTGCATGTGTGAACAAGTGGAACATTGACGCCATGTAACCTACACCTTCGTGCAACTCCGGACGTGCCACGCCAAGCGATGTTATCATAAATGCTATCTGCGATATTGTGGAGAACGCAAGCACTCGCTTGATATCGCTCTGCACGCATGCCACAGCGGCGGCATAGAGTGCGGTGACGCAACCTATCACGGTTATTATAGTCATTGTACCTTCCTCAAGGCAATATACCGGGAACAGACGTGCCACCAAGTAGACGCCTGCCACAACCATAGTAGCGGCATGAATAAGTGCCGACACCGGTGTCGGACCCTCCATTGCATCAGGAAGCCAAATATGAAGCGGGAACATTGCCGATTTTCCTGCACCTCCCATGAAAATGAGTGTCAATGCCCATGCCATCACAGAGCAACCCATAAATGTGGCGCCTCCGGCTGATGCTATGGCTGCACCGGGATTGCTTGTGAGCGTAACAAAGTCGAACGTATCGGTGTAGAACGACAATATCAAGATACCAAGCAGGAAGCCGAGGTCGGCAAAGCGTGTCACGATAAACGCTTTCTTCGACGCCGATACGGCTGCCGGCAACGTGTAATAGAATCCGATAAGCAGATACGACGACACACCCACAAGCTCCCAGAAGATATACATCTGGAATATGTTGGTTGCCACCACAAGTCCGAGCATCGAGAAGGTGAAGAGCGACAAGAACGCATAATAGCGCTGAAAACCTTTCTCTCCATCCATGTAACCCAAACTGTAGATATGCACCATGAGCGACACCGTGGTTATCACGATAAGCATCATAGCCGATATCGGGTCTAAAAGTATTCCTAACTTAATTACCAAATTCTCAGTAAATTCAAGCCATGTTATATTCATCACTTCAAGCTGCTGGCGCACACCATCTACAATCTGTCCTTGCTCGGTGCCGAAGAAGTAGGTCAATGCTGCGGCATAGGCTATCAAGGTGGTTACTCCCATAGCACATGTGCCAAGCACTCCCGCTGTCTTCTTGCTCAGCTTAACCCCCACTATTCCCAAAAACAGGAACATCACAATGGGGATAATCAATACGGCAACTGTATATGAAAATTCCATAATTCTTAAAATTTCATTTTTGTAAGTTCACGGATATCGACTTTATTAACCGCACGGAACACATTTATCACTATGGCTATCGCCAATGCGGTTTCGGCAGCCGCTATACCTATAGCAAACAGAGTGAAGAACATTCCTTCCATCTGCCCCGGGAACAAGAATCGGTTAAACACTGTGAAATTGATATCCACCGAGTTGAGCATCAACTCAAGCGAAATCAATATCGCTATCATATTCTTACGGGTGATGAACCCATAGACACCACAGCCGAACATTATCAGGCTGGGAATCAAATACATCATCATTGTTATCTCCATATCTCCTTGCCTTTCTATCTTTTGCGGGCTATAACAACTCCACCGATTATACATGCCAACAAGAGTATGCTTATTGCCTCAAATGGCAACAGATAGCCCCACTTGTCGGTGCTCAACAAGGCCTCGCCTATGCGCTGTATGTCGACATTCAAATTCACCGACATATTGCGCGCCATCAGCTCTCCATAACTGAGCAATGAATAGCCACACACTCCGACGCCTGCTATGGCGGCGGTCAATCCAAGCCACTTCTTGTGAGCGGTCAGGCGCTCGGCACTATTGCCCGGACGACTCGTAAGCAAAATCGAGAACACGAACAGCACCATAATGCCTCCCGCATACACCGCTATCTGCACCGCACCGAGAAATTCATATCCTATCTGGAAATAAATTCCGGCTGTGGCAAACAACACGAAAAGCAAATATGTGGCCGAACGCAATATCTTGCGTGAAGTCACCGTCAGCACCGAGAACACGATAATTGCAATCGCAATTATGAAATACATTACAATATTTCCTACTGATTCCATATTTTTTATAGTTTTTATTTTTTACGCTTTTTTCACTCTGCTACACCCCTATTTCGTTTCAGTGGTTGGCTGAACTGCCGGCTTGGGTGCCACAGGCTCTTCCTTCTCCGGAAGATAATTCAATTGCTTTACCAGCTTGTCGCGCGTGAACACTGCCTGCTCGAAATCATTGGTGAATTCTATAGCATGCGACGCACACGACGTCACGCACAACTGGCAGAATGTGCAACTGCCAAGGTCGTACATGTATTTAACCAATTTTTTGCGCTTTTTGCCGTCGGCGGTTTCCACCATTTTCGATTCGATGTGGATTGTGCCGTTCGGACAGTTCATTTGACATAGTCCACAAGCAATACACTTATGATTTCCCTCCGAATCATAATTAAATTTCAATGTAGCCCTGAATCGCTCGGGAATGTCGAGATGCTTGCGGTTCTCGGGATACTGTTTCGTAATTTTTGGTGTCACAAGCTCCTTACCCGTAACTTGCATACCTTGTACAAGGCTCCATGCCCCTTTAAAGAGTGACGAGAAATAATCCTTAATACTCATAGATAAGTCAAATCTAATGATAATTCTTTTGTTTCAATACCGGGTCTTGTTATTTAATTTTTAATTATAAAAAGGAGAGGCCGGTATTGTTTACTCTCCTTTTTGTAATCCTTAGCGTTCAACTTGTCCGCCCAAAATATCGAGCAACTCGGTGGTAATGCCTTGCTGGCGCAACTTGTTGTATTCAAGCTGCAACTCACCGAGCAACTTACGGGCATTGTCGTTTGCACTTTGCATTGCCATAACTCGCGCAGCTGCCTCCGAGGCATTATTCTCGGTGCATACGTCCTGCATTGTCGAGGCTATGTAGAGCGGCAGTACACTGTTGAAGATAGCATTTGCGTCGGGCTCGAAGATACATGGACTGTTGGGATTGGCTATTGGCTCGCCAGCCGCTATCCCCTCATAGCTCACCGGCAACAGCTGCTCTACCTCTATGCGCTGACGGCTCACCGAATGGAAGTGCATATACACTATCTCCACTTGGTCCACTTCACCGCTCAGATAGGCTTGCTTCAGTACTTCAGTGAAGTCGCTTATCTCTGCTTGAGTGCTGCGAGTGGTGATATATTCCACTATCTTCACCTCTATTCCTGCGCCGGCTATCTTTGCCACTGCCTTTCTCATCTTCTTTCCCACAGGAAACACAACGATGCGAAGCGCACTGCCATACTTGGCTCTGCTATCATTTATTTTCTTGAGTAAATCCTTGAAAATATTGATATTATAGGCTCCGCACAATCCGTCGTCGGTTCCAAACACAACTAATGCCAAACTTTTCACCTCACGAATCTCAATCAGTGGTGAACTGTACTCTGCCTCAGCAGCCATGAGATGACCCATAACAGTCTGTATCTGGCTGCGGAAAGGCACAAGGCGGCGCAACGACTGCTCTGCCTTGTGCATTTTTGCCGATGAAATCATCTTCATTGCGCTCGTGATTTTCTCTGTCGAGGCAACGGAGCCGATTCTACCTTTTAATTCGCGTAACGTTGACATTATTCTTTTTTATCAAACTCTGTACTTACTTGTTATCTCTTTAGCGGCTGTCTCAAGTTTGCCGGTAACATCTTCATTGATTACTCCCGACTTCAGTACATCGAGCACATCTTTCTGATGTTTGGCCTTGAGATACTGCACAAACAGCTTCTCAAACTCTGCTACCTTGTCCATCGGCACACTCTCAAGCAAGCCTTTGGTTCCACAATATATCACGGCTATCTGCTCCTCTACGGGAACCGGCGAATATTGAGGCTGGATAAGCAGTCGCTCGTTCTTGCGTCCTTTGTCGATAGTGCGGGCTGTCACCGGGTCTATGTCGCCACCGAATTTGGTGAACGACTCCAGCTCGCGGAACTGGGCTTGGTCGATTTTCAGTGTTCCTGCCACCTTCTTCATCGCCTTTATCTGTGCATTTCCTCCCACACGCGACACTGAGATACCTACGTTGATTGCCGGACGTACTCCTTGATTGAATAGTGCCGACTCAAGGTAAATCTGTCCGTCGGTAATGGAAATCACATTGGTAGGAATGTAAGCCGACACGTCACCTGCCTGCGTCTCGATAATAGGAAGCGCAGTGAGTGAGCCTCCGCCTTTCACACGTCCCTTCATCACCTCCGGAAGGTCGTTCATCGAAGCTGCAAGTGCATCATTCTCTATTATCTTGGCGGCACGCTCAAGCAAGCGTGAGTGAAGATAGAAGATATCGCCCGGATATGCCTCACGTCCCGACGGACGCTTCAAGATTAGCGATATTTCACGATATGCTACTGCCTGCTTCGAGAGGTCATCATACACAATCAGGGCATCACGTCCTGAATCGCGGAAATACTCTCCGATAGCCACTCCGGCAAACGGCGCATAATAGCGCATTGCCGCCGAATCGGCTGCCGTAGCTGCCACCACCACCGTATAGTCGAGTGCATTGTGCTCGCGAAGTTGGTTCACCACCGATGCTACCGTAGATGCCTTCTGCCCTATTGCCACATAAATGCAATATACGGGTTTTCCTGCCTCGTAGGTGCCTCGCTGATTAATTATAGTGTCGATAGCTATGGCTGTCTTTCCTATCTGGCGGTCGCCGATAATTAGCTCACGCTGCCCGCGACCTATAGGCACCATTGAGTCAACAGCTTTCAAGCCCGTCTGCAACGGTTGCTTCACAGGCTGACGGAAAATTACACCCGGAGCCTTGCGCTCAAGAGGCAGACGTATTAGCTCGCCTTCAATCGGTCCTTTTCCGTCGACAGGCTCACCGAGAATGTTAATTACACGCCCGAGCAATCCCTCGCCGACAGGTATCGACGCAATCTCTCCCGTACGCTTCACCGACATATTCTCCGACACTTTGTCGACGTTATTCAGCAAAATAACGCCCACATTGCTCTCCTCAAGGTTCATGGCTACACCCGTCGTTCCGTTCTCGAATTCCACAAGCTCATTAGCTTTCACATTCTCAAGACCGTAGACGTGTGCCACACCATCACCCACCTCAAGCACAGTGCCGACCTCCTCAAACGTCATCTTTCCGTTGACGCTGTCGAGCTGCTGTTTTAAAATTTCTGATATTTCACTTGGGTTTATCATCTCACGTTTTATTTACTTAGGAGTTTCAAACGCAATTTCTTTAATTCATTCTTTATCGAAGCATCAAGAAGCAACGAGTCCACTTTCACCACAAAGCCGCCTATCAATCCGGCATCTACGCGATGCGTCTGCTCTATTTTCTTCCCCTCAAGCTTTCGCTTCACTACCTCGATAATTTCGTCAAGTTTGTCCTCTCCCAATTCATGGGCAGTGACAATTTCCACTTGCGCTATATCATTGGCATCTCGATATATTTTCAAGTATGCCAATGCTATCTCACGCATAAAGTCCTCTCGGTTGTGCTCTATAACCAGCTTGATGAACTTTGCAAGGCAGTCGCCCGCTTTTGCCGACGATGCGGTCAAAAGCACCTTCTCCTTGTCTGCTACGGGCAAGAAACGGTTCTCTACCGCCTTGCGCAATGCCGGCTCCCCGTCGTAGCTCGCTGTGAGCTTCTTCATCTGGGCATACACGGCATCACTCTCTCCTTGCTCGCAAGCAAATTTATAGAGAGCTTTGGCATAACGGCCGGGAATTAGTCCTTCATTCATAAAGCCTGTTAATTTTTAATCTCAACCTCATTCAATAATTTATCCACAAGCTCGGTCTGCGCTTTATCTCCCGCCATATTCTTGCGGACCATCTTCTCAGCTATGCTGAGAGCAAATGCGCTGACCTCGTTGCGGAACTGCAACTCCGATTCTTTGCGTGCCTGCTCTATGGCAAGTTTTGCAGCGTCCATTACTTTCTTTGCCTCTACCGATGCCGAACTCTTGGCGTCCTCGATTATCTGGCTTTTCATCTTCGCTGCTTCACGCAATATCTCGGCTTGCTTCATCTGTGCTTCAGCTATGTATTTCTCAGCTTCTGCCTTGGCATTGTCGAGCTGTTCTTTGGCATTTTGAGCATATAGCACGCCTTTATCTATCAAGTCGGCACGCTCTTCAAGACTCTTCACAATGAAGGGCCATGCGTATTTTGCCAATATAAAGAACAAAAGGGCAAATACCACAAACATCCAGAATACTAAGCCAAATTCCGGCGTGAACAGTTCCATATTGTCCTTTTATATAGTTTAGAGGAACAATGAAAGTGCGCAAACAATCACAGCGAAAAGAGCTACACCCTCTACAAGTGCCGCGATAACAATCATGTTACTACGGATGTCGCCTGCCGATTCGGGCTGACGTGCTATCGACTCCATTGCCGACGAGCCAATCTTTCCGATACCCAATCCTGCACCAATTGCTGCAATTCCAGCACCTATACAAGCTCCAACGCCAACGAGGGCTTCAAACGCTAAAATCATTCCTAACATAGTTGTAAAATTTAAATTGTTAATATTTTTTGTTTCTTTATTTTTTAATTTTTTTCTTTTTTCCGGGGATTTATTTCCCCCGATTTTCGGTTTCTATCCTCTCCCGCTTTTTTCACCACCGGAGAGAACCTTTTGCTACCGTTTCATTCATGCTCTGCCGGAGCTTGCGCAAGTGAAATGAACAGTGTGGACAGCATCGTGAACACGAATGCCTGGATAAAGCTCACCAATGTGTCGAGCAACAGCATAAATAGCGAGAATGCCACCGATACCACCGTAGTGCCTGCTCCAACGGCTATGCCGCCGAGTGCCGCAAAGATGAATATCAACAGTGTCAATACTATCACTATCATGTGTCCGCCCATCATGTTGGCAAACAGACGCACCATTAATGCCGCAGGCTTAGTGAAAATACCAAACACCTCTATCATAGGCATTATCGGTATCGGAAACTTTAGCCAAATGGGCACTTCAGGCCAGAAAATGTCTTTCCAATAGTGCTTTGAACCAAATAGATTGGTTATCAAGAAGGTGAATATGGCAAGTACCATAGTCACTGCTATATTTCCCGTCAGATTCGCACCTCCGGGGAATATTACCACCAATCCAAGCAGGTTCATCGTCAATATAAAGAAGAACACTGTGAGCAGATAAGGTGCAAACTTCGGCGCCTTGGCTCCGAGTGTGGGACGAATCACGCCCATATACACAAACTCCACCACAAGCTCTATCGCTGCAGTCCACTTGCGCGGTGCTTTCATGCCATGATTCGTATACCAGCGCTTCACACTGAAAACGCACAGCATCACTACAATGGCGCAGATGATTAGCGCAGCCACATTCTTGGTTATGGAAATGTCAAACGGACGATATTCAACCATTGCTCCGCTTGCATCGGGACGCATACCGACCACCTTGCCGTGATTGGCTCCTTCAGCAGCTATGCTGAAGCCGTCATACTCAGCCTCATGCGCAAGCCGCGATGAGCTGAAAATGTGCCAACCGCCCTCATAATCACGCACTATGATGGGCAACGGAATGCTTAGTGAGTGGCAGAATGGTACCTCCCACCCATAGCGGTCGCCCAAATGCTCGAATATTATGGCCTTGGTGTCGATTTTCCCCTGCTCACCGCCATTGTCGGTCGCCGATGCGTTAATTGTCACCGCCGACAGCACAACAGCCAATAATATGGTTAAAATCTTCTTCATATCACACGCTTTAATATATGCACACCGAAACGACATTATTCTTAATGTCGGCAATACCGCCTTGTATCGACCTCGACTCCTTCGAGCCGCCCACATCTCCATACTCCATAGTTCCGGCACTGAGCGCTGCTATCATCGAGGCATGATGGTCGAGAACCGTGAACGAACCCTGTACTCCGGGCATTGTCACGCACTGCACCTCACCGGTGAACTCAACCTTCGCAGCCGATATTATTTTTAGTGTCATAATTTATTATTTCTCAAAATTTCTAATTCGGGTAGTTTCTCAGACTTCGGCGAGAAGTTTCTTTCCTTTCTCTATCGCCTCGTCGATTGTTCCCACATTGAGGAACGACTGCTCGGGATACTCGTCCATCTCTCCGCTCAAAATCATCTTGAAACCTCGAATAGTTTCGCTTAGCGGCACCATCACACCGGGTAGACCGGTAAATGCCTCGGCAACGAAGAATGGCTGCGACAAGAATCGCTGTGCTCGACGTGCTCGTGCCACCACAAGCTTATCCTCATCTGAAAGCTCATCGACACCGAGTATGGCAATGATATCCTGCAATTCATTATACTTCTGCAATAGCTGCTTCACTGCCTGAGCCACTTGATAGTGCTCCTCGCCTACGATATGGGGGTCGAGAATACGCGACGTCGACTCCAGCGGGTCAACAGCCGGATATATTCCAAGCTCCGAAATCTTGCGGCTCAACACCGTAGTGGCATCGAGGAAGCTGAAGGTAGTTGCCGGTGCAGGGTCGGTCAAGTCATCGGCAGGCACATAGATTGCCTGAACTGATGTGATACTTCCCTGCTTTGTCGAGGTGATTCGCTCTTGCAATGTTCCCATCTCCGATGCAAGCGTCGGCTGGTAACCTACTGCCGACGGCATTCGACCGAGAAGTGCCGACACCTCCGAACCTGCCTGCGTGTAGCGGAAAATATTGTCCATAAACAGAAGTATCTCCTTGCCTCCACCGTCTTGGTCGCGGAACTGCTCTGCCACGGTAAGTCCCGACAGCGCAACGCGCAGACGCGCACCCGGCGGCTCGTTCATCTGTCCGAACACAAGCGATGCTTGCGAAGAGTTTACTTCCTTCATATCTACATCGGCAATGTTCCACTCGCCTTTCTCCATGCCTTCACGGAATTTATCGCCATACTTGATTACTCCGCTCTCAATCATCTCTCGAAGCAGGTCGTTGCCTTCGCGCGTGCGCTCTCCTACTCCGGTAAACACCGAGAAACCGTTGTGTCCATGGGCAATATTATGAATCATCTCCATGATAAGCACGGTCTTTCCTACTCCGGCTCCGCCGAACAGACCGATTTTTCCTCCTTTCGAATAAGGCTCAAGCAGGTCAATGACCTTGATACCCGTAAACAGTATTTCAGAGGTAATAGACAGATCGGCAAACTCGGGAGCGGGCTGATGAATAGGACGGCGGCTCTCTCCCTCTATTGCCTTCAGGTGGTCGATAGGTTGGCCTATCACATTCAGCAATCGGCCTTTTACCTGTTCTCCGGTAGGCACTGAAATCGGAGAACCCAAATTCTTCACTTGCATGCCTCGCTGCAAGCCATCGGTGCTTTCCATTGCCACACAGCGCACAGTGTCCTCTCCTATGTGCTGCTCCACTTCAAGCACCAGCTCCGAGCCATCGGGTCGCTCCACGGTCAATGCCGTATAGATAGCCGGAATTTGATTCTTCTCGCCATCAAACGCTACGTCGACAACCGGACCAATTACTTGTGTTATTCTTCCAAAATTATCGTTCATAATTCACGAAATCTATTGGTTGTTTGTTCCTTTTGTTTCTCAGTTTTTGTTTTTTCTTTTTAGAAGTGCAAGCCGTAGACTACCACTAAGGTCATCAGCACAAGGTTGAACAAGCCTATGGGCATGAGATATTTCCACTCAAGCGCAAGGAGCTGGTCGATACGCACACGCGGGAACGACCACTTGAACCAAATGATAATGAACGACACAAAGAATGCCTTTCCTATGAACCACACCACCGAGGGTATATAGTCCATTATGGCATTGAAGCCTTCCCAACCCGGAACGTGAAACGGCATCCAACCGCCCAAGAACATAAGCGATGCTATTCCCGACACAATAAACAGGTTAAGATACTCGGCAAGATAGAAGAATCCGAAATGGATTCCCGAATACTCCGTGTGATAGCCCGCCGTAAGCTCATGCTCTGCCTCAGGAAGGTCAAACGGACCACGGTTTGTTTCACCGGTAGCTGCTATCAAATATATGATGAATGCTATCACAGCAGGTAAATGTCCCTTGAAGATAAACCACCCGTCGGCTTGTGCCTCAACAAGTCCGGTAATCGACATCGTTCCGGCAAATACTACCATCGTCATTATCGATAGTCCCACCGACAACTCATAGCTTATCATCTGTGCTCCGCTTCGCATCGCACCAATCAGGGTATACTTGTTGTTGCTCGACCAGCCGGCAAGCAATATTCCAAGAACGCCTATCGACGATGCCGCTATCATAAAGAACACTCCGATATTGAAATCAATGATTTGCAAGCCTTTTCCCCACGGCAACACGGCAAACGACAGCATCGATGCCACAATCACCAAATAGGGAGCAAGAGCAAAGAGAAAACGGTCGATATTCTCAAGTCGGATAAGCTCCTTGATGAGAATCTTAAACATATCGGCAAAGCTCTGAAGCACGCCCCACGGACCTACACGCATCGGGCCCAGACGGCACTGAAACCATGCGCACAATTTTCGCTCATAGAAAATGTAGAACAGAGCAAGCACCGAATAGACTGCAAGCAACAATACGCCGATTATCACGCACTCTACCACTGTGGCTGCCCAACTCGGCATCACACTCTCAAGTAGGTTATCAAACCAATTTGTCAACACGCCAAAATCAAATATATTCATTTCGCTTTATTGTTTCTTAATTACTATATTGAGTTTTATTTATCGGTCGATGTCGGGTATCACATAGTCGAGCGAAGCCGTTATCGTGATAAGGTCGGCAATCTTGTAATTACTGCATGTGAGGTCAACTACTCCTATCAAGTTCAAGCACGGACTATTGAAGTGCATACGATAGGGATTCTTGCCTCCGTCGCTCTCAATGTACACTCCAAATGCTCCTCGGCTGGCTTCAACCTGCTGGAACCAATGTCCTACAGGCAACTTAATGAGCTTCGGCACTTTTGGTGCACAATATTCATTGCCTTCCTCACGCTCAAGCATATCGCAAAGCTGTTCGAGCAGGCTCACACACTGCTCTATCTCGCGCATACGCACCATGTAGCGAGCAAAGCTGTCGCCGGCACTTTCGAGCACTTCATCGAATTTCAACTCGCTGTAGATTGAATAAGGCGAATGCTTGCGCACATCGCAGCTGTAGCCTGTAGCACGAGCCGATGGTCCGGTAATACCATAGTTGATTGCCTCGGCTTTGGTCATCACGCCCACGCCTTTTGTCCTTGTCTGAGCAATAACATTGCCGGTGAACAACTTGTGATATTCCTTCAAGCGCTCGGGCATTATTGCACATAGTTCACGCACATCTTTTATAAAATCGGGGTGAACATCGGCTACTACACCGCCTATTACATTATAGTGAAGAGACATTCGTGCGCCACAAGTCTTATCAAAGATGTCAAGTATCTGCTCACGCTCGCGGAAACCGTAGAAGAATGCCGTAGTTGCTCCCATATCCATTGTCATACAGCCGTAGGACAGCAGGTGCGACGACAGACGCATCAATTCGTCCATCATCACGCGTATAATCTGAGCACGACGCGGCACCTCTATGCCAAGAGCCTTCTCAATGCAGAGGCAGAGGCAGTGACGATTCTGATGCGCCGACATATAGTCAAGACGGTCGGTGTACATCAACGTCTGAGGATAAGAGTGCGATTCACACAGCTTCTCAATGCCTCGATGAATATATCCGGGCACCGGAACCACGCGTTTCACCGTCTCTCCGTCAATAAGGGTGCGCAAGCGCATCACACCGTGGGTCGAAGGGTGCTGCGGACCGAAATTCACCACATAATCATCGGCTTCAAAGAGTTTATATTCCTTTTTCTCCACTTCTCCGTTCTCATTCTCAACGTAAGTCACCGAGTCGTCCTCATTCTCTTCGAGATTCAGACGAATAGGATTTATTTCGGGATTGGCATCATAGTCCTTGCGGAGCGGATAACCTACCCAATCGTTGCGAAGGAAAAGCCTACGCATATCAGGGTGACCGATAAACACTATTCCATAGAAATCGAAGACTTCACGTTCTTGCAACAATGCCACCTTCCACAAGTCAGACACACTGTGCAACATGGGGTTCTCTCTATCGGCTGTGGTCACTTTCACCTCGAGCATTGCCCTTGTGGCTGTCGAAGTCAGCTCATAGATGCAACCGAGCGACTCTTTCCAGTCCACTCCTATCACGGCTACGAGATAATCAAAATTCAGGTCAGCGTCGTTCTTCAGTTGCTCGGCGAGAGCACGCCATTCACCGGCGGCTACACTCACGCGAAGCACTTCGCCGTCCTCGAAAGTGGCTGAAGGACACAATTTGCCGATTTTTTCTTTTAAATCCACCATTTATTATAAAGTATATATCTGTTTCTAAAAAAGATTTTCTATCTCTCTGCTTATTTATTTCATTGCTTCGGCTTCCTCAGGGTGCTTTGCAAGGAAATCCTTGATTTTCTCCTGTCGGTTCACGCCTCCGAAGAATCGCTCCACCTTCATCTTGCGCTGAAGTTGCATCAAGCCATAGAACATAGCCTCTGGACGAGGAGGACAGCCGGGTATATACACATCTACGGGCAATATCTTGTCGATTCCTTCAACCACACAATACGAGCCTTTGAATGGTCCGCCCGATACCGTGCAACCGCCGCAGGCTATCACATATTTAGGCTCTGCCATCTGCTCATAAAGACGCATAAGCACCGGTGCCATGCGGTGTACGATTGTTCCCTGCACCATTATGTAATCGGCTTGGCGAGGCGAGTTTCGCGCCACTTCAAATCCGAATCGTGCCATGTCGTGACGTGCCGCCCCAAGGTGCATAAATTCTATCGCACAGCAGCTCGTACCGAAGCACAATGGCCACAGCGAGTTGGCTCGTCCCCAGTTGATAAGTCGGTCGATTGAGCCTACCACCACGTTAGCTCCCGAGGCATTAAGCTCTTCTACCAATTTGTCGATGTATTCGTTATCCTTGAAGTCTTCCTTCTTCATTCCTTTTATGCTCACTTCCATTGCAATGCTCCTTTCCGCCAAGCGTATGCCAAGCCTAAAATTAATACACAGAGGAATACTCCTACACTGATAAGCCCGTCAGGACCTAAACTGCGGCAGATTGCCGCCCAAGGGAATAAAAATACGGTTTCGACGTCGAACATCAGAAACAGAATTGCAAAGAGGTAATAACCCACTTTGAATTGCATCATACTTTCTCCACGAGTTTCCACACCGCACTCATAGGCCTTTCCTTTCTGTAGCGAGAACGACCGCGGTGATATTAGCCCGGCTATGACGAGTGCCGCAGCCACCAGACCGAGACCGGTGATGAGCGCCACTACCATCAGAGTTGTGCTTTGAATACCGAATACTGATAATTCCATAAAGTTTATTTTACTTTTTTATAATTTTTCTTTCACTTGATTTTTATCTAAAAACGAAAAAAATGAGCTTCGAGCTTGGACTTAAAGTTTCCGTCTTTTGTCCTTTCACTCCTACTGCCCACTTTCATCAACCTGCAATGCCGAATGCCCGAAATTTCCATGGCGCAAAATATTACACCACTGAACCGAAATCTTTCCATCAGTTTTCAGGCAAATCCGCTCAAATATGCAAGTTTTCTGTTTCATATCAGACATTATTCTCAATGTGTATTATAATGCATAAGCATTTCATTATCTTTGCATTAACTATAACGTAGCAGTGCAAGATAATGAAAAGTCGTTTTTTCGCAGTGCAAATATACAAAATCTTTTTCGTTTCTCACCCACTTATAGCAAATTAATTATTGGCTTTTTTACTACTAAATTATGACATATCACTATTTTTAGCGATTGCCGTTATCCTCCGAATGTACTACCTTTGCACTCCATGAAACACATAATTCTACACTATGCCGTCTGTGCCGCTTTGTCGGTAATATCAGTTTCGGCTTTTGCCTCCGAGCACCCCGACAGCATCGAGCACGAAATTTGCCTCGATGAGCTTTCTGTGACCGCTATCAAGCAGGGTTCTCAGCTCGACTACCAAGCCGTGTCGGCTACTTCCATCGCTCGCCGTGAAATCGAATCGCTGCAAATCTCCGATGCTAAAGCGGCAAGCAACCTTGTGCCTAATTTCTTTATGCCCGACTACGGCTCACGCATCACTTCGTCAATCTATGTGCGAGGTCTCGGTGCTCGCATCGACCAACCTGCCGTGGGGCTGAACATCGATAATGTTCCTATTATGAATAAAGACAATTACGACTTCGACCTCCCCGACATTGACCGAATTGAGATGCTGCGCGGCTCGCAAAGCACGCTCTTCGGCAGGAACACAATGGGCGGACTTATCAATATCTACACTCTATCGCCTATGACATTCCAAGGATTCCGAGCATCGGCAGGATATGCTTCGGGAAATACGTTCAAAGCTGCAGCTTCCTTCTATGCCAAGCCTCACAATCGTCTCGGACTATCGCTTACGGCGTTCTACCGCTCCGTCGGTGGATTCTTCACCAATGCTTTCAATGGCGAAAAGTGCGACCATGAGAAGCAAGTCGGCGGCAGGACAAAACTGCAATGGCGCCCTTCATCAATTGTCAGCATCGACAATGTGCTATCACTATCTTTAGTGAGACAAGGCGGTTATCCCTACGAATTGGTGAACCAAGCCATCAGCAACTTGCCCGACGATGAGCATAAAATCAGCCGATATAATGTGGGTGAAATAAGCTATAACGACACTTGCTTCTACCGCCGCACAAGTGTTTGCGACGGACTGACGGTGAGTGCCGACTTGGGTGGAGCACGCCTCTCGAGCATCACAAGCTACCAATTTATCGACGACAATATGACGCTCGACCAAGATTTCCTCCCGGCGTCCTATTTCACACTCACACAAGCAAAACGCGAGCACACCGTCACGCAAGATTTTATCGCAAAAAGCACTTCTCTATCAAAATATGCTTGGCTTGCCGGCTTATTCGGATTCTACACGTCGTGCCACACGCACGCTGCGGCCAATCTACTCAACGATGGCATTCACCAACTTATTGAGAATAAATATAATGCCAATTTCAGCGACAATAAGATTTATTGGGACAGCCGCCGATTCATTCTCGGCAGCAATTTCAAGACTTCAAACTATGGCTTGGCTTTTTATCACCAAAGTTCGCTACATATCGGTCGCTTGAACTTGCTCGCCGGAGTACGTTTCGACTATGAACACACTGCGCTCGACTATTTAAGCGAATGCAGCACCGGATATACCGCCCGCCGCACTGCCGACGGCTCCACTTTAGCTCACGTAGATGTGAATATCAACGACCCGGGCAGCCTCTCGCAATCATTCTTTGAGGTTATCCCCAAATTGTCGGTCACATACGATGTTCCCTCAGCTATAAAAGCTCGAATTTATGCATCGGCGGCTAAAGGCTACAAAGCCGGTGGCTTCAACACCCAGATGTTCTCCGACGTGTTGCAACAACGCATAATGAACACTATGGGCGTTGGCTCTTCATATAACGTCGATGAAATCATCACCTACAAGCCCGAGCATAGCTGGACATTCGAAGCGGGAACACATGCCGAGTGGCTCAACAGCCGCCTTCACACCGATTTATCGGTGTTCTACATTCATTGCACCGACCAACAGCTCACGGTGTTCCCCGACGGCAACACCACCGGTAGGATTATGACTAATGCAGGCAAAACACGCAGCTGGGGCATAGAACTTTCTCTGAAAGCCAATCCTATGCAAAACCTCGACTTGGCAATGAGTTTCGGTTTCACAGATGCCCGTTTTATCGATTTTTATGACGGAAAAGAAGATTTTTCAGGAAAATTCATTCCTTATGCTCCGCAAAACACTATCTTTGCAAGTGCCAACTACAGATTTGACGTAAATAAAGGACCGTTTAAGCACATCGACATCGGTGTCAACACTCGCACCGCAGGAAAAATCTATTGGAATGAGCAGAACAATGTGCACCAGAATTTATATGCACTGCTCGGTGCCACAGTGAGCTTTGCAGGAAGCAATTTCGCCCTCGATTTTTGGGGCGAGAACCTCACCGACACCAATTACAAGACGTTCTATTTCATGTCAATCAACAACACTTTCCTCCAGCGGGGAAAGCCGTTGCAAATAGGAGCTACATTGAAAATCAACATTTAAAACAGCGATAACAGCATTTTAATTATCAATTCTTATAACTAATAAAAGAAACAAACAAACAAATTATTTTTTAATTAATTATGAAGAAATATTTATCAATTCTTTCGTTTATCCTCGTTTTTACTATGTCGTCGTGCCTTAATAACGATGGCGAGCAAGAGAACAAGCAGTCGCTCAATGTGAAATGCTTCAACAAAATCACTACTACCGACGGCTCTAAAATCACCGAAGCAAACTACTATGTGGAATTCGATTTCATTGCCAACACAGTAGCGATTACTACTTCCGACAACGAAATAAGTTCTTCAACTTATAAAATTGTCGGTTTGTCATTATCTGCCAGCGGCAACA
This sequence comes from uncultured Prevotellaceae bacterium, assembly GCA_945921235.1. Classification (GTDB taxonomy): domain Bacteria; phylum Bacteroidota; class Bacteroidia; order Bacteroidales; family Muribaculaceae; genus CALZFJ01. The sequence goes on from CAMEKH010000004.1 coordinate 26,788, forward strand.
AGGGATATTATTTCAGCTCATCGGCTCCTAAAGTCACCGATATGCAGGGTAATGTAATTCAGAACTTGAGAATCACCGACTTCTATGGTCAGTACACCGGCACAACTATTAAATTCCGCTATTCAGTCAACGGCTCATCGAGCGTCTACGCCTCGCCTATTGAAGATAAATACAACTACGCAAGCACCTTAGTGTTTTCAACCGACGAGGAACAACCTTTTACTTGGGACTCTGCAACTTACATGCTCACCTACAAACTCAGCGACGCCGATGCTAAAGCATGGGCTGCCAACTTGACAATAAAGAATGTGAAATTCGATGAAAGAATGCCTATAGTTATCTCGGAGATGAAACTTGAAAATATCACCGTGACTCCTACAGTTCAGGGGCTTAAACTCTCGGCGGACAATATAATTCCGATTATGGGCTCGGTGCCGCAGGAAAGATACTCTATCACCGAACTTCAAGGCACTGTGTCGCCTAATTTCTCCATCTCCGAACTGTTTTTGAACGAGAGTGTCGACCTCACTTTCAAGTGCATGGGAAAGGCCGTACAAGCTAAGGCTTATATCTACAAACGCAACTAATCCGATTTTCGATAACAACAAAATAAAAAAATGCCCCTGCCGTCCACAGTTAGTTGAGCGACAGGGCATTTTTCTTTATCTTAAAAGAGCAATAACCCTCCTGCCATTATTGCCATGCCTGCCACCACTCCTATTATGGCACAATGATGATGCCCATATTGCTCGGCACTCGGCAGAAGTTCATCAAAGGAGATATACACCATGATTCCCGCCACAAGGGCAAGTAATAGCGCACCAATCACTGGATTCCAGAACGGGAGCAGAAATGCCGCACCCACACCGGCGCCAAGAGGCTCGGCAAGCCCGGTCAGGAATGAATAGCGCAGAGCTTTCCGCTTATCGCCTGTTGCATAGTATATAGGCACCGACACCGCCACACCCTCGGGAATATTATGAATGGCTATTGCCACAACAATAGGCAATGCCACCTCTATCCCATCAAGAGCCGCCACAAACGTGGCAAGACCTTCAGGAAAATTATGAATCCCTATGGCAAGAGCCACCATCACTCCCGCACGCTTAATGTGGTGATTATGCCCCGAGCGGTCATTTAGTTCGCCATAATTATGCATCTCATGCGGATTTTCATCTTCGGGAATTAGGTAATCGATAGCCGCAATCAGCAACACTCCGGCAAAAAACGCCGCCAGCGCATACACCTCGGGAAGCTTCCCTTGAAATATACTCGAAAGCGATTCAATGCTCTCGGGGAGTAAGTCCATGAACGACACATACACCATTACACCGCCCGAAAGTCCCAATGCTCCCGAAAGGAAACGGGTGTTTGTGGCCTTGGCAAAAAATGCGAGTAGACTGCCTATCCCCGTTGATAATCCCGCAACCAGCGTCAGCCCCAATGCCATAATTATTGCTTGAATATCCATAGTATATACACTTTTTTAATAAATTTTACATGCTAAAATGTCATAAAACTCCGCAAATGTAAAAAAAATAAGCTAAATTAGCGCAATAATTTTCAGGCGATTCTGATTTCGCACCTTTTTACTTTGCTGAAAAGAATCAGTCTTTGCCTCATTTCTATCGTTATTTTGTATTAGAACAACCACTGAAAATGGCATCACAAAAGCAATACAATGAAGATGAAATTATCGAGCAATTGCACAATCCGAGCAAGTGCCGAGATGCCTTCACACAAGTGATTGCTCACTACAGCGAGCCGCTTTACTGGCAAATTCGTCGCATGGTTATCGACCACGACGATACCAACGACTTGCTACAGAACACTTTCTTAAAGGCATGGACCAATATCGACAATTTTCGAGGCGATGCAAAATTGTCTACTTGGCTCTACAAAATTGCTATCAACGAATCAATCACTTTCATCAACAAAGAAAAAGCGAAAAACAATGTGTCGCTCAACGATGAGTCTTTCCTCATCGACAACCTCCAAGCCGATGATTGGTTCGACGGCGACGACATAAAGCTTCGCCTCCAAAAAGCCATCAACCAACTGCCTGAGAAGCAACGACTTGTATTTAATATGCGATATTTCGACGAAATGAAATATGAGGAGATGAGCGATATTCTCGGCACTTCGGTTGGCGCACTAAAAGCCTCCTACCACCACGCCTTGAAAAAAATTGAGCAATTTTTTTCGTCTAACGATTAAACCTTTTCTACTCTAATCAGTCAAACAAGCGAAATGAAAGAGAAAAGCGACATATTATTAAAGATTGGCAAAGATGCAGGATTTAAAGTCCCGGAGAACTATTTCTCCGATTTTGCCGAAAAAATGGCAAGCTCTCTGCCCGAGCAAGAAATCAAGCCTCTGCCCGAGCCTACACTCTGGCACAAGGTAAGACCTTTCGTCTACATGGCGGCAATGTTTGCAGGTGTGTGGTGCATGATGCAGATGTTCAATGGCATTGGGACAAAAGAGAAAGGAATATATAACCCCGACATAGTGGCAGGTTTCCAAAACGAAGCTAATGTCGATGATTTTATGCTCCACGGTGATGTGTCGGAGTATGACATTCTCACCTACGAGGATAGCGTCGCTGCCGACGACTTGGGAAGCATCGCTGATACCTCGGCTCATTAAATCACTTTTTTATTTCAACTTAGCAATTATGAAACATAGAGCACTCTTTATCATAGCACTTTCTTTTCTCGCTTGCTCCTCCGGCTCAGCTTGGGCGCAAAAAGGCGACAAATCTCGAATAGCACGCGAAAAATGGATAAAGGAGGTGAGAACCTACAAGCACGATTTACTTGTGGAAGAAACCGGCATGTCGGCTTCGCAGAAAAGCGAATTTCTTCCTCTATACTCGGCTATGGAGCAGGAAATTTATCAGGTGAACTACGATGCCCGAGCTTTGGAGAGCAAAATTTCGGCTTCTTCAGAAGATGCGTCGGAGCTGGAATATGAGAAAGCTGCCGAAGCTCTTGCCGAGGTGAAGTCTAAAGAGGCTCAAATAGAGATGGAATATTTTCACAAATTCGAAAAAATCCTTTCAAAAAAGCAGATGTTCCTGCTGAAACGCGCCGAAAATCGCTTCGCCCGGAACATGCTGAGCCATAGCAAACGTGGACATTCTTCAAAAACAAAATAAATTCATTTAGAATTATATAATTTGCGGCTTCATTCTAAAAACTAACTGTTTTCAAGGCTATATCACTTCGTGTGGATAGCAAAAGTATCAAACCCGAAACTGTAAGACTTAATCCTCTGAAAAAGATTATTCTCTTGGTTTCGGGTTTTATATTAAGCATAAACCATGCCCCGTGTCTTATTCTTTTTTTATCTTGTCGAATTATGAGAAATTTTATCTATTTAGTATCCCTATTATTAATTGCCGATTTTTCCATTATGGCACATAACAAAATAACAGCTCCCGATTTCGACTACCCGACAACCGTAGCTGAAAATGCCGACTGCGAACTTACCAAAGCTCTCAAAGCCGGCAATGAACACGAAATAACTCGCTACATCGTGCAATCTTCGCTCGCTAAGAGTATGCTGACTACCGACAATACCCAGACTCTCATTGAGCGTGTCGACAGCGTGGCTGAAGTCGCCCAAAACGGCGCATATAAGGCTATATTATATCACTTCGAGGCAAAGATGCTGAGCAATTATTTCGAGCGTTACCGCTTCAAGATTTCCGAGCGTTTATCTGCTCCCGATGCCGAAAACATCGATGAATGGAGCACCGACCGTTTCCGCTCACGCATCATAGAACTTACAGAAAAATGCGTTGACGATTATAGTGTGTCTGCCTCGATGAAATTGGAGGAATTAGGCGATTTAATCGAGAAAAACGACTATTCGCACCTGTTTTATCCCTCAGTCTACGATATGCTGGGCTGGAACAGCATCGAATTAATCGATGAATTCGCATCTTCCGATAAGCGAGCCGCCGATTTAATCGAGGAAATCAGGAAAAACTTAATGACGATTCATGCCGATGGGTCTGCTCCTTTCCTCAATGCTAAATGCTACGGCAAGAACGCTGATGAACTACTCAATATCTACCGCCGATATTTCGACAGCACGGATATGGCTTTCTTGGCTATCGATGGATTAACCCTTTTGCCCGACACGGAGCGTCACTCGGCATACTCGCAGTTTCTACTCCGTTACCCGTCGTCGATATTCGCCTACGACGTTAAGCGACTTAAAGCCGATATGGAAACTCTCTCTGCCGAGCTAAGGCTTTCCGACCGCTTCTCATCGGCTGAACCCATAGAAATTGAATGTAATGTTGCTAATGCTACCGATTTCACCATCTACGTATTCAGTCTTCCCGATTTCGTAACCGACTTATACCGGTATCGCGGGAAATGGGAGGCTCTGCCCATACGCCGATATAAATCGGTGCACCTCGAAGGCTCGGCTCCATTCCGCGACACGGTGAAAGTCACCTTGCCGGCTCTCGGCTATGGGCGTTACTTCGTGTACTGCGACACACAGAGCAAATCGGGTCCTACGATATACGAAAAACTGAAGAATGTGCCTCGCTACACTTTGCAAACATTCATTGTGTCCGACATTATGCTCTTCACGGCTTCAGTCGACGATGAAACGTGCCGGGTGTTTGCCGTCGATGCTTCCTCAGGCAAGCCTCTCAGCGGCGTAACCTTGACGGTGACTGATACCGGCACGAAATTTCTCACCGACAAAACCGGCAGCGTGCTGCTTCGCAAAGCTGAATTGAAAGGGCTTCGATACAACTCTTTCGACGTGAAAGCCACCCTCGCCGAGGATAAATTGACGAGTTTATCGGCAACTTTCAGCAAGCGTTACGACTATAGCAATAATTTTGCCGAAATTTTCCTCGACCTCCCGGTGTATCACCCGGGCGACACGGTGAACTTTGCCGCCGTGTATTATGCTACTGATAAATCATCGAATAATTCTGTGATTCCGGGCAAGGAATTGAGCGTTATGTTCTCCGACAGCAACTATGAGCACATCGATTCACTGACGGTTACAACCGATGAAATGGGACGAATAGAAGGCTCTTTCATCGTACCCCGCGACCGCATGAACGGCACTTTCCACCTCGAGGTGAGCTGTGAAGACGATGAACTTACCGACATCGATGTGGAAGTAAGCGATTACAAGGCTCCTACTTTCTATGTGGAAATTGACTCTCGCGATTTCTATAATAAGGGAAAAGATGTCACTCTCACGGGTAAAGCATTGACCTACACAGGTATGCCTGTGGCTGATGCGCGCATTGAGGCTGAAGTGTCGCGCACCGAGTGGCTGTGGCGATTCTTCGGTTCATCAAACCGAGAGCACTTGTTGTCAATCATTGCCACCACTGCTGCCGACGGCTCGTTCTCGCTCACAATCCCGGCTGATTCGCTCATCGACATCAAATCGAGTTTCCGCTTCAGCCAATTTGTTGCCGACGTAAATATTACTTCGGCTGCAGGCGAAACGCAATCGGCTTCGGCTTCATTCCGCACCGAGCAATTCTGCTCGATAAGCGTAGTCGGCAATTCCGACTTATGTTTCAATTCCGAGAAAGAAATAATACTGCCTATAATGGTGAAAAACTCCGATGAAACGGCGGTTTTTGAGTGTTCCTACACTATTTCCGACATTGAATCGGGTGCCGTGATAGCTAATGGTTCTTTTGCTCCCGAAAAGCCGCTTATTCAGGCAAATTCTTCGATGAAATCGGGAAAATACAAGTGCACGGTGAGCGGTCCGCACAATGCGCAATGCGACATAGAGATAACACTCTTCAGCCCTGCCGACAAGTTGCCCCCGGTGGAATCGCCGCTATGGATACCCGACTGCGAGAACACCGTAACCGACGACAACCGAGTGAATATTCTTCTTGGCAACACAAATGCCGAAAGCCACATCTATTGCATCGCGGCAAGCCGAAACAAGGTGATTACCGATGGCTGGCTGATTATGAAGCCGGGCATGCATCGCTTGACGTATGACATACCGCGAGATGAGAAGGAATTTATCGATTTCACATTCATCACAGTATGCGGCGGGAAAACCTATCACAAGCATTTCCGTCATAATTCAAAATATCGCCCTTGCGACATATCGATAGTGCCTGTGGTATTCCGCAACAATCTCGTGCCGGGCACTCCCGAGCACTGGTCGTTCCGATTGCTCGATGCTTCGGGCAATCCGGCTCAAGGTGCTATGATTTGTGAGATGATGGACAAGGCTCTCACTCAAATCCGTACCAACGAATGGAATCTCTCGGCTACCGGCTATAATTTCGATGTGGCCTGGTGGAACATTATCAATCCATCTCTTCGCTCCACTACTTTCACAAAACGAATATCGCTACCTATTCAGGAGTCGGTGTCGATTCTTTGCCCCACGTTGAACACCTATAACGTGAACATTTTCTATCCCACATATTCTCCGCGTCGTTTCCGCAACAAATTACTCAATGCCAAATCAGCCGGTGATGCAGAAGTAGGAATGTCGGCGAATATGGTTGAAATGGCTGTCGGCGCTCCCCCTTTATCAATGGGCACTGCCGAGGAAGCTGATGCCAAAATGAGTGACATCATTGCTGAAGATGCAGCAGAAGCAATGCCTTCGCTCGAAAATGTCAAAGTGCGCACTGCCGTCAATCCCACTGCCCTCTGGCGTCCTACTCTCCGCACCGATAAAGACGGATACATCTACATCGACTTCAATGCGCCCGATTTATCTACTACATGGATTATGCAAGCTGTGGCTTATTCAGCCGATATGCACACCGCACGAATAGTGAAAGAGGTGATGACAAAGCGTCCGCTGATGGTGCGTGCCAACATGCCGCGATTTGTGCGCCAGGGCGACAAGGTGCAAATTTCCTCATCGCTCACAAATGCTTCCGACAGTGCTATGCAGTGCACTGCCTTGGTGGAAATATTCTCGCTCACCGACGATTCTGTTTTTGCCTCGGAATCGCTGAATGTGACTCTTGCCGCAGGTGAAACAAAGCCGATTGAAATAGAATGGGAGGTTCCCGACGGACTTGCCTGCGTGGGCTATCGCATAAAGGCTGCTTCGGCTTCATTCGGTGATGGAGAACAGCACTCTCTCGTAATTCTGCCTTCGGTGTCGCCTGTGGTCGAAACAAAACCGTTCTTTATCGATGCTTCGACAAGCAATTTCACACTCCCGCTACCAAAGTTCACCAAAGGTAGCCGTGTGACATTAGAATATTGCAACAACCCTGTGTGGTACTGCGTCACTGCTTTACCCTCGGTAAAAACCGACGATTGCACCACATCAACGGCTCTTGCTCATTCACTTTATGCCCTCACAGTGGCAAGCGGAATTGCTAATTCCTCTCCCGACATTCGTGAGGCTATTGACTTATGGATGACCGACAATGCCGACTCCACGCTCGTTTCCAACCTTGCTAAAAACGAGGATTTGAAAATTTCCACTCTGCTTGCTTCGCCGTGGATTCGCGAATCGCAACGTCAGACGCTGAGAATGCGTTCCATAGCCGACCTTTTCGATGAAGCGAAGAACTCGGCTGAAACCGACAAGATTTTATCCAAACTCGAAGAATTGCAAATGCCCGACGGTGGCTGGACTTGGGTGAAATACCGCAATTGCGAATCGTCGTTCTTTGCCACTCACACCGTGCTGCAACTCATTGGCGAGGTGCGTAGATTAGGCTTTCTCTCAGGCAACAATCGCATCGACAAAATGCTTGCACGAGCTATTGCCTACTACGATGCAACGCAACTTGAGCGTTTCAATCGCAGAATCAATAAAAACGACTATAGCAACCTCAGCGACTACGTCTACACCCGCTCTCTTTTCAACGATATTGCAATGAGCGCCGAGATGAGCCGCATCTACAAAAAAGCCCTCACTTCTATGCAGCACGAATGGAAAGGACAGTCGCTGCCTGTGAAGGCTTATTTTGCTATGGCTCTGCATCGTAGCGGCAACTCCGCTACAGCCAAAGAGATTCTCAACTCATTGCGCCAATTCTCTATCACCAAGCCTAATACGGGAATGTACTGGGACAATCTGCAAATAGGTTGGGACTGCTTCTATAGCAAGACGTCGCTCACCGCTACAATTCTCTCGGCATTTGCTGAAATTGAGCCCGAGTCGACAGATATCGACTTAATTCGCAAATGGGTCCTCCTCGACAAGCAAGCCAACGATTGGGGGAATTCGAGTATGGCAAGTGCCGCTATCAACGCACTTCTGTCGTCGGGTAGCAAGTGGCTCGGCAAGCAAGATGCGGCTCGCATTGCCATTGCCGGGCAGAATGTCGACACCGCCAATGCCGACCGTTTCATTGGCTACTTCAAGCGCGAAATTGAGGTGGGAAGCACATCTATCGCCGATTTGACCATAGAACGCAGTGCCAAGAGTCCGGCATGGGGCGCACTCTACTGCCAATATTCCGCACCCATGACCTCGGTAAAAGCCTCCAAAGTCGATGAATTATCCATTGAGAAAGAACTTTATGTGGTGAATGGCGACCGCCTTGTGAAATCAGCCGCAATGAATGTGGGCGACAAGGTTCAAGTGCGCATGATAATCAAGAACAGCCGCGATTTGCAATATGTCACCCTTCACGACGAGCGTGCCGCTTGCTGCGAGCCGGTAGAACAATTATCGGAATATCGATGGCTCGACGGAACGGGATTCTACATGGAAATTAAGAACGATGCCACTCGCATTTTCTTCAATTATCTGCCAAAAGGCACTCACGTTATAACCTACGATGTGCACATCTCAGCTCCCGGAAAATATAATGTGGGCGTAGCATCTGTTCAAAGTCAATATGCACCGCAAATAGCCGCACACTCGGCAGGAAGCACCATTACCGTAGATAAAAAGTGACTTGCTATATATGTGCCATTCTTCTGGTGCCGGGGAATGTCATTGCCCTATTCACTGCACAGGCTATCCTCTGCGGCTACATATTTGCCGAGGCACTCGCGCACCGTGGCAGTGTATTCGGCACGATGGTCAAGATAGGCATCGGCATGCTTGGAGCCTTCAGCCACCCACATAGCTTTAGGTTCGGGCTTCGCATCGTAGAGCTGTTGCATCATCGAAAATGGCACATATGTATCGGCATCACCATGAATGAACAGCATAGGGCGTCGGCACTTCTTCACTTGATTCAATGGTGATGCCTCGCCGAATGTCCAGCCATATTTGAGTTTGCACAGCGCACTGGCAGTGTAAAGTAGCGGGAACGCCGGGAGCGAGAATTGTGCACGCAGTTCGCCCGAGAACTCGTTCCACACGCTCGTATATCCACAATCTTCCACAAAAGCAGTCACATAGTCGGGAAGAGCCTCGCCCGACACGCACATAGTGGTGGCAGCCCCCATCGACACCCCGTGAACCACCACCCTTGAAGGTGCCACCGAGTCGCGGAATAAGTGTTCTGCCACCTCAGTCCAGCGAATCACATCGAATCGGTCCTTCCACCCCATCTGTATCTCCTCACCCTCGCTCAATCCATGAGCATGAAGGTCGGGCATAAGGATATTATATCCAAAATCACGATGATACATGCGCCCGAGATACATAAATTTCACACAATTATCGGTATATCCATGAACAACAATGGCAGTGCGACCGTGAGCCGAGTCGTTGCGCACATAAATGGCATGATGACGCTCCCCGCCGGGCATCACAATGAAAGTGTCGCAAATAAGACCGCGCCTCAGCAGGCTGTCGCACCACGGGCGCATATCGGGCACACGCCTGTAAAGCTCAGCATAAGCACTATCCACATTGCCGCGCATATCTCCGGGCTTGTGTTCATAACCTAATGAATAATCAAGCATATAAAAGCTACCGCCGACTATCGCAATAAGAAAAATAGCAGTTACCACAATAGCCGAAATCCATATTTTTTTCATAAGCATAACTATGTTTTATCATCAATTGATATTGAAAATACAAATGTACTTAAAATCTCGCAGATTTTGTGTATCTTTGTAGGGTGATAATGATTTGAAAAATGAAAGATAGAATTTTCTTATCGTTTCCGCACCTTGGCGGACATGAAATGCAATATATCAACGAGGCATTCAGTGGCAGTTGGGTTGTCCCGCTCGGTCCTCACGTAGATAAATTTGAGCAACGACTTGAGGAATACACAGGTGCCTCCCATGTAGTTGCTCTCAGCGCAGGTACTGCCGCACTGCACCTTGCCCTCGTTATGCTCGGAGTGACAGCCGGCGATGAAGTGCTGTGCCAATCATTCACATTCTCGGCGAGTGCCAATCCGGTGAAATATCAAGGAGCCAACCCGGTGTTCGTCGACAGCGAGCCTACCACATGGAACATGAGTCCCGAATCACTCGAAGAAGCTATCAACGACCGCAAAAAAGTCACCGGACGCTACCCGAAAGCCATAGTTGTAGTACACCTCTATGGAATGCCGGCGAAAATGGACGAGATTCTTGAAATAGCCCGCCGCTACGCTATTCCGGTGCTCGAAGATGCAGCCGAAGCTCTCGGCTCGGAATATCATGGCAAGAAGTGCGGCACTCTCGGCAATTATGGTGCCTTGAGTTTCAATGGCAACAAGATTATCACCACTTCGGGTGGCGGAGCATTGATTTGCCCCGACGCTGAGGCTGCACGCCATGTGAAATTTCTCGCCACACAAGCTCGCGAACCAATGCCCTATTATTTCCACAAGGAACTTGGCTACAACTATCGATTGAGCAATATAAGCGCAGGCATCGGTTGCGGACAAATGGAGTTTATCACCGACCGCGTGGCACGACGCCGTGCCATTCACAACCTCTACACCGAGGGGTTCAAGAATGTGGAAGGAATAACAGTGCATCAAAATCCCTCTGCCGATGTGAAATCAAACTTCTGGCTGACGACAATCCTCTTCGATGAGAATCTGCACATTTCGCCTGAAGACGTGCGCCAAGCTCTCGAAGCCGAAAATATCGAGTCGAGATGGCTGTGGCGACCTATGAATATGCAACCCATCTATGCCGACGCTCCTTTCTATGGTAGCGACTGCGCCGAGCGGATTTTCAATAGCGGACTATGCTTGCCAAGCGGAAGCATACTCACCGACGATGAAATTCACCGCGTAATAGATTGTGTAACACAATATATTTCAAAACGTCAATGAAGGATAGAACACCTGAATCGCAAGTCATTATTTTCGACCTCGATGACACGTTATATAAAGAGGTCGACTTTGTAATGTCGGCTTATCACCACATTGATAGGCTACTTGTGGCTGAGCACGACACAAAGCCGGGCAAAGCTTTCCGTATTTTGCGCGACAGCTTCAAGGCGGGCGTGAACCCTTTCGATACGCTTTCGGCTTGGCTCGACAAGGAGGGCATTTCCATTCCTGATGCCGTGCAATGGATGGTCGACGAATACCGCAACCACCGCCCTATTCTAAAGCTCGACGACAACACCACTAATGCTCTTATGTTTCTCGCCGAGATGAATGTGCCCATGTTCATTATCACCGACGGGCGTTCTTTCACTCAGCGCAACAAAATCAGAGCATTAGGCATCGATGAGTTTATCCCTTGGAACAACGTGTTCATCAGCGAGGAAATAGGATTCGACAAGACCAACCCCTACGCTTTCAATGAAATCAAAAAACGGTTTGCCGATAATGCAGCTATTGAATATATGTTTGTGGGAGATAATCCGGCTAAGGATTTTCTCGTTGCAAACACTAATGGCGCACTTTCGGTGTTGCTGCTCGACAACGGCAAGAACATTCACCCACAGGATATCAAAGTCGACCAAAAGCACAAAGCCAAATTCTACATTAAGCAATTACAAGAGCTCAACGACTACGTTGCCGATGCGCTCTACTTTTAATCACATTTCATTCTCCACATTATATTTATGGACGCAAAATCACATAAGACAGCACTCATAACAGGAATTACCGGACAAGATGGCTCATTCTTAGCCGAATTTCTGCTCGAAAAGGGCTACGAAGTGCATGGCATCATTCGCCGAAGCAGCTCGTTCAACACAGGGCGCATTGAGCATCTTTATCTCGATGAATGGGTGCGCGACATGAAGCGGAAACGCCTCGTCAATCTCCATTACGGCGATATGACCGACTCCAGCTCGCTGATTCGAATAATCCAAGAAGTTCAACCCGACGAAATATATAATCTTGCCGCTCAAAGCCACGTGAAAGTTTCTTTTGATGTGCCCGAATACACTGCCGATGCCGATGCTGTGGGCACTCTGCGACTTCTCGAAGCCGTGAGAATATTGAAGCGCGAAAAAGTTACGAAAATATATCAGGCAAGCACCTCCGAGCTTTATGGAAAGGTTCAGGAAGTGCCTCAAAACGAGCGTACTCCTTTCTATCCGCGCAGCCCATACGCCTGCGCAAAGCTCTATGGATTCTGGATTACGAAAAACTATCGCGAAAGCTATGGAATGTATGCCGTGAACGGGATTCTCTTCAACCACGAAAGCGAGCGACGCGGCGAGACTTTCGTGACTCGAAAAATCACTATTGCAGCAGCTCGCATTGCCAACGGATTGCAGGATAAGCTCTACCTCGGCAACCTCAACGCCTACCGCGACTGGGGCTATGCCAAAGATTATGTGGAGTGCATGTGGCTGATAATGCAACAGCCCGAGCCCGATGATTTCGTGATTGCTACCGGCGAATACCACACCGTGCGCGAATTCACCACCTTGGCTTTTGCTCGCGTAGGCATCAACCTTGAATGGCAGGGCGAAGGAATAGATGAAAAGGGTATCGACAGTGCCACCGGAAGGGTGATTGTGGAAGTCGACCCTAAATACTTCCGCCCGGCTGAAGTGGAACAGCTTCTCGGCGACCCCACTAAAGCTCGCACAGTGCTCGGCTGGAATCCTCGCCGCACATCGTTCAATGAACTTGTCAACATTATGGTCGACAATGATATGCGCCTCGTGAAAGAGGACCCTCACAATGTGAGATAAGAACAACTCTAAAATGGAAAAAGACTCTAAAATTTATGTTGCCGGGCACAGAGGTTTGGTCGGCTCGGCTATATGGAACAACCTTACGAAAAAAGGCTACACCAACCTTGTGGGCAGAACCCACCACGAACTCGACCTGCTCGATGCTGTGGCTGTGCGACGTTTTTTCGATGAGGAACAGCCTGAATATGTTATTCTTGCTGCCGCTCATGTAGGCGGAATTATGGCTAACAGCATCTACCGCGCCGATTTCATCTACCAAAATCTGCAAATTCAGCAAAATGTGATTGGCGAAAGTTTCCGCCATGGCGTAAAAAAACTGCTGTTTCTCGGCAGCACTTGCATCTATCCGCGCGATGCTCAGCAGCCTATCCCCGAAGATGCTCTACTCACTTCGCCACTCGAATATACCAATGAGCCATACGCTATTGCTAAAATCGCCGGACTGAAGTTGTGTGAGAGCTTTAATCTTCAATATGGCACTAATTACATCGCCGTGATGCCCACCAACCTCTACGGACCTAACGACAATTTTAATCTCGAGACGAGCCATGTTTTGCCGGCAATGATTAGGAAAATTCATCTTGCCAAGATGCTTCACGAAGGCAATTTCGATGCCGTGCGCGCCGACCTCAACCGGCGTCCCATAGAGGGCATTGACAGCTCGGCTTCCGACGATGCAATTCTTTCCATTCTCAATAAATACGGCATCACTCGCAGCTACCTGCTACTTTGGGGCACAGGAAAGCCTATTCGCGAATTCCTGTGGAGCGAGGATATGGCTGATGCTTCAGTATATGTGCTCGAACACATCGATTTCGCCGACACTTACAAGGGCAATCCCGTTACTCCCGGAACTGCCGAAGCTGCGAAGCGCGAAATTCGCAACTGCCACATCAACATTGGTAGCGGAAAGGAAATAACTATTGCCGAGCTTGCTCTATTGGTGAAAAGCACCATAGGCTACTGCGGCGAAATAAAGTGGGATTCTTCAAAGCCCGACGGCACTATGCGCAAGCTCACCGATGTGAGCCGGCTTCATTCCCTCGGGTGGCATCACAGCATGGAAATTGAAGATGGTGTAAGAACTCTCTACAATTGGTATCTAAAGAATTAAATGGAAATCACCGCAACTCTCCCGGCTATCTCTGCTATCGGCTGTTTTTTTGTGGCATGGACAGCAATTCTCTACTACTGCGAGAAGCTATATATCGCAGCAGCTCTGCGCTATGGCATCACCGACAAATCATCGGGAGGCACTATAGCCTCGGGAGGCGGTATCATTTTTCCTCTTGCCTACATAGCAAGTGAGTTTTTCTCGCTGCTCACCCAAGGTGCGTTTCAATATCCGCTGTTTCTTATCGGAGCGGTAATAATAGCTTCGGTGAGCTTCCTCGACGACGCAAAGCCTCAATCTCCGCTAATGCGTCTTGCAGTGCACTTCGCATGTGCCGCACTATTAGTGTGGCAAGTGTGTTACACCACAGGCTCTGCCATTCCAGCATGGCTCATAGCCCTGCTTGCAATTGCTACGGTAGCTATTGTAAACGCATTCAACTTTATGGACGGAATAAAAGGCATCACCGGTTGCTATGCCTTGTCGGTAATACTGCCACTTATGGCAGCCGGCTGTCCTGAACATTCTGAATTAGTGCTTTTAGCTCTTGTTCCTGCCACAGCAGTGTTTTGCACATTCAATTTCCGCACACCCGAGCGATGCTACTGCGGCGATGTGGGTGCTATATTTCTCGGCTATGCCGCCGCTCTGTTTTTATGCATCTACAGCATCAGTGGCACCCGTGGAGAAGAAAGTGTTTCACTCGATGCTTCAGCGGCAATTTTCATCATCGTATATCTTGTGGATTTCTCTCTCACACTGTTGCGGCGCATTGTCAAGCGCGAGAATCTCTTTGAGTCGCACCACTCGCACCTTTATCAGCGTCTTGCCTATGAGTGCCACATTCCACACATGGCGATAGCCGCAGTCTACGCACTGCTACAAGTAGCAATTTCCACACTCTATTTATTTATGCCTGCTACTATGCACTTGCCCTATTTAGGCATATCGGCACTCACTCTTGCAATTCTTCACACCATTATCTATCGCAACATCGAGCCGAAAAGCAATAGTTGAGCGCACACAAATCAGGCAAGCACGCGCACCGATGCGCCATTTGCAATAGTCTTAGAATTGATATCCAATCATAAAGATAATTTACCATATTGCGCAGTGTTCCTTGCAAATAGCTATTGCTGAGCCTGATTACACCTACCTCACTGTTGAATCCGAGCAGAACATGACGATACTCATTATTTTAAGCAAACATGGCGTTATTTTAATCGTTCAAGTGCCATTTCGCAAAATTTTTTGTCATTATTAAGCCTCAACATCGTTATTTTTCTTTGCTGCCAAGCATAAAATCGCTAACTTTGAGCATTGAATGACAACACAGGTTGCCTTCACTCTCTTTTAAACGCTTTTATTCTATTTGAAAAAAATGATATTCCGTTTCACTAAAATAATAACGATAGCCTCATTATTGCTTGCATCTCTGGTCGGTTGCCAAAAGCATGAGGAGTTTGCCAACGACCCTTACGGCAATTTCGATGCTCTGTGGAAAGAAATCGATGAGCACTATTGTTTCTTCAAGTATAAAGACCTCAATTGGGCTGAAATAGGTGCCAAATATCGTGCTCAAGTGCTTCCTGTGATGTCGCCCACCGAACTTTTCGACGTGTGTGCTGCTATGCTCCGCGAGCTGAAAGACGGGCACACCAATCTCATTTCTTCATGGGACGTATCGCGCTACTGGATTTGGGAGCAATATCCGCAAAACTACGATGAGCGGCTTATCAATGAATTCTACCTGAATTTCAACTATCGCAACTCATCGGGAATCAAATACCAAATTCTCAGCAACAATTTCGGATATATGCACTACTCGAGTTTCAGCTCTACTATCGGCGAGGGGAATCTCGACAATGTTCTTGCCTATCTTGCAAGTTGCGACGGCTTGATTATCGACGTGCGCGACAATGGTGGAGGCTTCCTCACTAATGTGGAAACTCTCGTAGCTCGATTTATTACCGATGACATCTATGCCGGCTCTATTTCACACAAGACTGGACCCGGGCACGATGACTTTTCCGAGCCTTACGACTACTATTTTCACCCTGCCGATGCCGGACGAATAAAATTCCTGAAGCCTGTGGTGGTTCTCACCAACCGCGCTTCCTATAGTGCCACAAACAATTTCGTGTCGATAATGAAATATGTGCCGAACGTACGCATCGTTGGCGACACCACCGGTGGCGGAAGCGGACTGCCTTTCACCTCTGAAATTCCTTGTGGCTGGACGGTGCGCTTCTCAGCTTGCTCCATTCTCGACGCATCGGGAAAGGAAACCGAATTCGGCGTTGAGCCAAGCGAAGGGTGCAAGGTCGACATGACCGCCGAGGACCGCCTTGTCGGCAAGGACACCATTCTCGAAAAAGCGTTCAGCGTTCTCACCGACATGATTTCCGAGGGGCTGTAATTCACTTTTTCATGCAAAAGCGGCGGCATACAGACGCCTACAATCCTCCTCGCAATAGCGTTTCGGCGCATTCAGCGGGCTACCGCTTGCTATAGCATCGGTAGCCATTTTCGGCACTGCCGCAAAAAATGCCGCCTCATCTATTCCGTAGGCTTTAAGTGTGGGAATATTGCACACTCGGCACAATTCATCCTCCGAAGCAAGGAATTTTGCCGATGCTGAAGCATCATCATCGTCACTGCCTGCCACTCCGATAGCACGAGCAAGCAATGCATACTTTCCTCGAGCCTCAGCCTCCATATCTCCAAGACAGACGCCAAGCAACATCGCATTTGAAATGCCATGCGGCACATGGAAAAGTGCACCTATGGGGCGGCTCATGCCATGAACCACCGTGACACTCGAATTGTTGATGCACACGCCTGCCTCAAGTGCGGCTAACGCCATTTGCTCTCGCGCTTCAGCATTTGAACCATCAGTGTATGCCTCGGGCAGATAGCGCATAATGCGCTTCACCGCGCTCACCGCAAGAGCATCGGTTTCGGGCGTTGCTTTCACCGACACAAGCGACTCAATGGCATGAGTGAGGGCATCAAGCCCTGTAGCGGCTGTTACACTTGCCGGTGCCGAGAGCCCAAGGGTGTAATCCACAACAGCCACATCGGGGAGTAATGAATCACCTTTCAAAAGCATCTTTATGTTACGCTTTACATCGGTGATAATAGTGAATTTCGTAACCTCAGAGCCTGTTCCGGCTGTTGTAGGCACTGCCACCACCTTAGGCATATCACACTCTATCACCTTGCCGTTATAGTCGGCAATTTCGCCCGGACACACCGTCA
This sequence comes from uncultured Prevotellaceae bacterium, assembly GCA_945921235.1. Classification (GTDB taxonomy): domain Bacteria; phylum Bacteroidota; class Bacteroidia; order Bacteroidales; family Muribaculaceae; genus CALZFJ01. The sequence goes on from CAMEKH010000004.1 coordinate 44,177, forward strand.
TAGCGGCAATAGCCTTGGCAGAATCGAGCGGACTGCCGCCACCCACTCCTATGCAGAAGTCGCACGCTGCATCACGATATATTCTCACTCCGGTGGCAATCATCGTATCGGTAGGCTCACCGGTTATTCCATCGAACACCACATATTCCATTCGCTCACTTTCAAGCACTGCTTCCAAGCGTGCCATTATCGGCGACTTGCCGACATGCGGACCGGTAACCACCAATGCCTTTGTTCCACAACTCTTTATCACTCCAGCCGCTTCTTGCAGTGAATCGGCTCCAACAAATATTTCCGATGGCACTCTAAGTGCCGCAGCAAACGTCTTTTTCATTTCATGATAAATTAATTCGCACAAAGTTACACATAAAGAGAATTATTTCAGTAAATTTGCCTCGATTTTTAAACACTGCTATAAAAATGGGGGAAAAAATCATTTCAGCTAATCCTTACGAAAAAGAGGTGTATCGCATCACGCTGCTCGGCTCGTTTGCAAATTTCTTGCTCTTGCTCTTGAAGTTTTTTGCAGGAATAATCGGCAATAGTGCCGCCATGATTGCCGATGCAGTGCATTCGCTGTCGGATTTCGTGACCGACATTGTGGTTATAGTGTTTGTGCGCTTCTCTAATAAGCCCAAAGATGAATTCTACGACTACGGCTACGGCAAATATGAAACACTCGCCACGGCAATCATCGGAGTAATTCTCTTCATTGTAGGCTTCGGAATTCTATGGAGCGGTGCAGGAAGCATTCACCGCTTCTACACCACCGGAGAGCTTGAGCAACCCGGAATGTTGGCGTTAGTCATGGCATTGGTATCAATTGTAGTGAAAGAGATTCTCTACCGCATCACCGCTGCCACCGGGCGCAAAGTGAACTCGCAGGTAGTAGTGGCAAATGCATGGCATCACCGTAGCGACGCTCTCTCGTCGATTGGCACGGCAATAGGCATAGGTGGCGCAATCTTCTTAGGCGAAGGCTGGCAGGTCCTCGACCCTATCGCTGCCATCATAGTGAGCTTCTTCATCATGAAAGTGGCTATACAGCTACTTATTCCCAGTTTCGGCGAGCTGCTTGAGAAATCGCTACCTGCCGATGTTGAAAAGAAAATAGAGAACATCATTCTCTCGTTCCCGGGTGTCACCGAGCCACATCATCTGCGCACTCGACGTATTGGCAAATACTATGCTATCGAAGTGCACCTGCGCATGGACGGCAATATCACTCTGCGCAAAGCCCACGACACGGCAACGGCTATAGAGCACAAAATCAAAGCCGACTTTGGCGAACAGACGCTTATCAACATTCATCTCGAGCCTATAAAGAACAGCTCCGACAAAAAGCAATCATAGATATCGCAACACACTAATTATGAGCAACAACGAATATATGCCGCAGCTCTTCAATTTCTTGAGCCTGCTTTCTGTGAATAATAACCGCGAGTGGTTTAATTGCCACAAAGAAGAATTCAACTATCTGCGCAACCTTTGGCTCGCCGACCTCAAGCTGCTCATAGGGCGCATGGCTGAATACGACAATTCGCTGCGTGGCGTCGATGTGAAAGACTGCGTGTATAGAATCTACCGCGATATTCGCTTCAGTCCCAACAAACTGCCATATAAGACATATCTCGGAGCTGTCATTGCCCGCGGCGGGCGAAAAACGCCTAAATCATGCTACTATATTCATTTCGAGCCCGGACATTGCGGACTTTTTGGCGGTATATGGTGCCCCGAACAAAGCATTCTCAATGCTTTGCGCCACGAAATCGACAATAACATAGAAGAATTCCTCGATATTATCGACGAACCATCTTTCAAGAGCCGCTACACACTTTCGGGCGACTCGCTAAAAACCATGCCTAAAGGCTTCCCGAAAGATTTGCCTCACGCAAAATACATAAAAATGAAGGAATATATATTCTCAATGCCCGTAGCCGACGATTATTTTCTACGTAACGACTGGATAGAACGTGCCGCAAGTGACTTTAAGCCCTCTAAGCCACTACACGACTTCCTCAACTATGTGTTTGATTGACACCAAAGTAGGTTGTTTTTAGCACATTTTGCGTCAATGTGTGCCAAAGGTTAATGTTGTGTTAATGTTGAAATTAACCAAAAAAAAAGTCTAAATTTGCACATATAAACGATAACTGAATATGGCAAAAATAAGAGGTGCAGTAACTATTGAGGAGGAGAGGTGCAAGGGGTGCAATCTATGCGTTGCGGCATGCCCCGCACATGTACTCTCGCTCCAACCCAAAGAGGTCAACAACCGTGGCTATCATTTCGCATTCATGAGCTCACCCGAAAAGTGCATTGGTTGCTCAAGTTGCGCATTGGTTTGCCCCGACGCCTGCATAGAGGTGTACAGAATTAGAGAAGAATAACAAAACAACCCGACGACTACTTTTTTTATATATACACAGTTCAATAAAATGGAAGAAGTTAGACTGATGAAGGGAAACGAAGCATTGGCTCATGCTGCAATACGCTATAGTGCCGATGGATATTTCGGTTATCCTATAACCCCACAATCGGAGGTACTTGAAACACTTGAAGCCGAAATGCCATGGGACACTACAGGAATGGTAGTGCTTCAAGCTGAAAGTGAAATAGCCGCTATCAATATGGTCTACGCCGGTGCTGCCTGCGGGAAAGCTGTGTTCACATCATCATCAAGCCCCGGTATAAGCCTTATGCAGGAAGGTCTCTCTTACATAGCTGCAAGTGAATTGCCGGCTCTTATAATCAATGTGATGCGCGGAGGTCCCGGATTGGGAACAATTCACCCCTCGCAAGCCGACTATTTTCAGGCTTGCAAAGGTGGAGGTCACGGCGACTACCACATGATTGTTCTCGCTCCCTCGAGCGTGCAGGAGATGTGCGATTTTGTGGGCTTAGGCTGGGATTTGGCTTTCAAATACCGCACCCCGGCTATGATTCTCGCCGATGGCATTGTAGGACAAATGATGGAGAAAGTGGTGCTCCCCGAGCAACGCCCGCGTCGCACCGAAGAAGAAATACGCCGCCAATGCCCTTGGGCCGTGACCGGGAAAAAAGGTCGCAAGCAAAATGTTGGGACTTCACTGGAACTCGACGACGACAAGATGGAGCAGAACAACCTCCGCTTCCAGCGCACTTATCGCGAAATAGAGAAAAACGAAATTCGATGCGAATGCACAAACACTCTCGATTGCGACTATCTGCTTGTGGCTTTCGGCAGCATTGCGCGAATTTGCGAAAAAGTGATGGAAATGGCAGCCGAGGAAGGCTTGAAGCTCGGAATCGTGCGTCCTATCACGTTGTGGCCATTCCCCTACGCCCAAATAGCCGAAGCTGCCAAAGGCGTTAAAGGAATTCTCACCGTGGAGCTTGACGCCGGACAAATGATTGAAGACGTAAAACTCGCAGTGAACTGTAACATCGAGGTGAAGCATTACGGCCGAATGGGCGGAAATGTACCTACCCCCGATGAAGTGCTGAACGCTCTCAAAGAGCTTTTCATCAACGAAAAGAAATAAATTCTTGGCTATGGATATAAATGACATAATTAAACCCGAGAACCGCATTTACAAACGCCCTTCTCTCCTCACCGACAGCCACATGCACTACTGCCCCGGTTGCAGCCACGGTGTAGTGCACAAGTTGATTGCCGAAATTATTGAAGAGATGGGAATGGAGGAATCTGCTATAGGTGTAGCTCCGGTGGGTTGCGCTGTTTTTGCCTACAACTATATTGACGTTGACTTTGTGGAAGCCGCTCATGGCCGCGCTCCGGCTCTCGCTACTGCAATAAAGCGTCTGCAACCCGACAAATTAGTATTCACTTATCAAGGCGATGGTGACCTTGCAGCTATCGGAACGGGAGAAACAATCCATGCTGCCAACCGTGGCGAAAACATTGCAATTATATTCATCAACAATGCTATCTACGGAATGACTGGCGGTCAAATGGCTCCTACCACACTGCTCGGAATGAAGACGGCTACAACGCCCTATGGTCGACGTGCTGACCTTAATGGATATCCGCTGGCTATCAGCAACCTCGTGGCTCAATTAGACGGCTCTTGCTATGTTACCCGCCAAAGCGTGCAATCGCCGGCTGCCGTGCGAAAAGCAAAAGCCGCTATTCGAAAAGCCTTCGAGAACAGTATGGCAGGCAAAGGCACATCGATGGTGGAAATCGTGAGCACTTGCAACTCGGGGTGGAAACTAACTCCTGAACAGTCAAACAAGTGGATGGAAGAGCACATGTTTGCTAAATATCCTCTCGGCGATTTAAAAAACGTTTAAAATAATCTCACGGCAAATGAAAGAAGAAATAATTATAGCAGGATTCGGAGGGCAAGGAGTTCTGTCGATGGGCAAAATTCTCGCTTACTCGGGATTAATGGAGGATAAAGAGGTGACCTGGATGCCCTCTTACGGCCCTGAGCAACGTGGAGGAACAGCTAACGTGACTGTGATTTTGAGCGATGAACGCATAAGCTCGCCTATTCTTAATGCCTACGACTCCGTGGTGGTGCTCAACCAGCAAAGCCTCGACCGCTTTGAGAGCAAAGTGAAGCCCGGAGGAGTGCTAATCTACGACAGCTACGGAATTCACACGCCACCGACGCGTACTGACATAAAAGTGTATCGAATCAACGCTATGGAAGCTACTTTCGAGATGAAAAATGCTAAGGCATTCAATATGATTGTGCTTGGAGCTTTGCTCAAAGTGAAGCCTATAGTGTCGATTGAAAGCGTGCTGAAAGGGCTTAAAAAGACACTCCCCGAGCGTCATCACAATCTGCTCGGCATGAACGAAGACGCTCTGCGCCACGGCATGGCTTTGATTCAAGAGTAATCTATTCATTGCCGCCCCTCAGGCTACATTGATAATTCACTATA
>CAMEKH010000005.1 GCA_945921235.1 uncultured Prevotellaceae bacterium
CCAATATGTTCACCATGTTCATAGGTATTTTCTTGGGAATTATTGTTGGGTCTATTCCTATTGCTTTCCCCGGAATGTCGGTGCCTATGAAACTCGGATTGGCGGGCGGACCGCTTATTGTGGCAATTCTTATGAGCCGCTGGGGATATAAAATCAAGTTGATTACCTACACTTCAACTTCGGCGAGTATGATGCTCCGAGAGGTGGGTATCTGTCTGTTCCTTGCATCGGTGGGAATCGGAGCGGGAGAGAATTTTGTGGGCACGGTGTTTAATACTACCGGTGCACAGTGGGTTCTCTACGGCTTTTTGATTACGTTTATTCCGTTGATAATTGTGGGGTGCATAGCTCGTGCCAAGTATAAATTAAATTATTATTCAATACTCGGACTCCTGTCGGGAAGTTACACTGACCCTCCTGCACTTGCCTACGGTAACAAGACCGCGAACAACGATGCGCCTGCGGTGGCTTATTCTACCGTGTATCCACTCACAATGTTCTTGCGTGTGGTGACGGCGCAGATTTTGATTCTTGCGTTAGCGAGCTTCTGAGAGAGTAGCTGAATAATAAAGGAATAATAAAAATACCTTGAGAGGGTGTATCAAAAAAAATCAGTTTTTGGTACACCCTCTTGTGTTATGCCTAATGAGAATGCGCCGATATAAATGCGGCATAATCGATTGCTGTTGTTTGAGAATCAGAATTATTTGCTTATATTTGTATGGAAATACCAAACTAACACCCTAATATCAGCGATTATGAATCTATATCCACAAGAATGGCTTGCGCTGCCCGACGGCAGACGCTACCAAGGCGAAACTATAGAAAACTCCTGCATTCCTCATGGTTTGGGAATAATCACACTTGACAATGACCAACACTTCTATGTGGGAGAGTTTGCCCACGGCAAGCGTCATGGTCGAGGCTTCACGCTCACTCACAAGCAGTGGGAAGCAGTGGAACCGGTGTGGGTGAATGGCACCTACGAGGAAGTGATGGCAACCGCAATGTTCGACTCCTGCGGCAGGGTGATTCATACCGACCGCGTAGGACATTATGAGAACTTTACCGTGCATCACGAGCAGTGGATAAAGGACAGTGACGGAGTGTGGGCAGACGACAACTTCGTTGAGCCATGTGACGCAAATGCGCTGAAACGCGCCCCGTGGAAATATGCAATGACACTTTACGACTACGACCATTACGGACGCCCTATAGATAACTATCGCGATGTTTTTACAAAGCACATTGCCGATGCCGACCCCGATGGCTGCTATTCATTCAATGGCAGAGCCTACGTCACCGTGCTCGATGATGAGCACCTGCTATTCTGCGACCGCTATGGACATGTGTTCAAGTTGGGATTAGATGAAACTCACGACTACTACCGGGGTGAAGAGCTACACTCGGTGCATCTTTGCCTCGACGAGCCGCGCTATGGCGAGATGTACGAAAATATGCGCTTCGATGAACTCGTAAACACTGCCCTCACATTCGCCCCTAATATGAGCGAGAAGGCTTCAAAATACTTCCTGCGAGTGTTCTATATGAATAGTTCAGCGTTTATGCTCTCCGATGAATCAATAGCACTGATTAAGCAGGCTGCCGATGCCGGCAACCGCTATGCGCAGTTTGCCTATGGCCGATATCACTGCATCAAGAATGCAGATGAGGACTCGATAATCAAATCGCTGCGCTATCTGCAAGATGCTCGCGAACAAGGACTCCACGATGCCACAGCCGCTCTTGCTGAGTCGTGGGAATATGGCGATTTTGGCTTGGTAAATCGCTTAAAGGCAAAACAACTCCTCCGGGAAGCGCTGGAGCATGAAAGCGACTTTGCTGCAATTATCCAACTGACGTATCTGATTTTTGGGCACATAGAAAGTACGCCGCAACCACAACTTGCCATTGACATTGTGCGGGATTTGCACGACCGCGATGCTCGGGCAGGAATACCATCGGGTATTTGGCTATACTATTATGCCTTGGCGTTGAAAGAACTCGGCAAGAGTAGTGAAGCAAGAAACTATTTTGCCCATGCTGCACGAATGGGTGTTGCCAGAGCTTGGTATGAACTTGCGTTGCTTAAGGCTGAATTTCACGACGATGGCACAGTGACCAATCTTTCAGAATTAAGCGATGCTCTTTCCGAGGGTGTAAAGCATAATAGCGCAGAATGCATGTCGATGCTTGCTGCCATTGAATATGACGAATTTTCTAATCTAAGCGATGAGGAGCGCACTGATGAACTTGGAGCGGAAATCGTGAGTATGTATGAGGACGCCTATTCCATGGGTGCCGCCTACGCCGCTGTCATGCTTGGTGACGTTTATTATTACGGTTCGCTCAACCAAGAAGAGGATAACGAAAAGGCGTGGATGTGGTATGCTCGCGCCGCACTGTGGAATAATTGTGAGTCTTGCGAAAAAATGTATGCCATGGTACACGACCACTACATCGATGTAGAACCAAGTTTCTGTGACACTCTCGCTCTCCGTGGTGCCCGCTTGGGGTCGAAGAAGCTCCTTGCCGAAATCGTAAAAGCCTACAACCAAGGTCGCCTCACCGAGTATGCAGCCGAAATCGAGCAATATTACTGCCCCATCGTCAATTCCGAAGACTTTATCCTCGATGACGATGATAGCACGCCGGAGCCGCCCGACGATGACGGTCGCTTTGATGCTTGGGCATAGAAATGCAGAGGGATAATGCCGGATTGCAAGGTATATCGCATATATCATGCAAATATAATAGATTCTACTCGCATGTAATCCTCTACTGACGAATCATTAGTGTACACTGATGTGCGGGAATAACAGGTTGTTACAAACAAAAAGAAAGGGTATAACAAAATCGGAATTTTGATACACCCTATTCTTTTGCTTAAGTATTATCCCTAATCGTAGTTAGAAGCTTTCTGCAATAACACTTTTACATGAAAATTATGTTATTTAGTGAATTCCTCGGGGAGCACAGGCATAGCACCTTTCTTAGTGCACACGAATGCTGAAGTCTGCACGGCGAGGCTGTGAGCTTCAGCCACAGACTTACCTTTGATAATTGAAGAAATAAATGCAGCAGTGAAAGAATCACCGGCTCCTACGGTGTCGGCAACTTCCACTCTCGGAGTAGGTTGGAACGACACAGTGCCCGGAGTGAAAACGTAGCTGCCATTAATTCCGCAAGTCAGTATAAGCATTTTCAGATTGTATTTACCGAGCAAAATCCAGCATTTGTCTTGGAGGTCAATACCGGGATATCCAAACATACGGCTCACTGTGACAAGTTCTTCGTCGTTGATTTTCAATATGTTGCATCGAGTCATCGAATTGCAAAGAATTTCCTTGTTGTAGAATCCTTGACGCAGGTTCACATCAAAAACTACCAGAGTGTCGTCGTTTTTAGGCATAGCATCGAGGAAGCGGTTTATTGTGTTGCGCGACACTACATTGCGCTGAGCAAGAGAGCCGAAGCACACAGCTTTTGTTCTGCTTGCTACCACCTCAAGATTAGCTGTGTAGGGAATATTGTCCCATGCAACATTTTCCTTAATTTCATATTGCGGAATACCGGCTTGGTCGATTTCCACCTGCACGGTTCCTGTGGGATAAGGCACTTTTTCGATGAGCTGATTAAGACCTTTCGAAGTGAAATTCTCAATAATTTCGTTTCCGAGAGCATCATTGCCCACTGCACTAACCACGCAGCTATTCAAGCCGAATTGCGACACATGATAAGCGAAATTGGCAGGTGCACCACCTATTTTTTTCCCTTCGGGGAGCACGTCCCATAGTGCTTCGCCCATTCCAACTACTATATCGTTCATAATTAACAGAGAGTTTAATTTTTATGTTAGTTTATTTAATGGTTTTAATTTTCAGTGTGTAATAAATCAAGTAAATTACGCCAACTGTCATTACGGCTACGGAGCCGATTTGTCCCATAGCATCGGCAGCATAACCCATGGCGAGAGGGAAAATGGTACCTCCGAAGAGTCCCATAATCATCAGTCCCGAAACTTCGTTCTTTTTGTCGGGCACAGCCATAAGGGCTTGCGAGAAAACAATAGAGAAAACATTTGAGTTGCCGAAGCCAATAAGACCAATTCCAATATATATAGGAGTGAGAGTGTGGCAAGTGAAAAGAATGCACATTGCGACAAGCATCAAGGCTACACTGATAGCAAAGAACACTTTAGGCGACATTTTGCGCAAAATGAAAGCTCCGATGAAGCAGCCTGCTGTTCTGAAAATGAAGTAAACGCTTGTGGCGAAGCTCGCATCTTCAAGAGGCAGGTTGAGCCGCTCCATAATTATTTTGGGCGCAACGGTGTTAGTTCCGACATCAATACCGACATGGCAAATAATGCCAATAAAACAAAGAATAATGAATGGAGAGCCGAGAAGCTTGAGGCATTGGGCGAAACCTGAAGCCTTGTCGGGCTTCTCTTCACTTATAGGAGTAGCGGCGAGCACCGAAAGCGATATGAAGCACACCACTGCGTAGATTGCAAATAAAGCTCTCCACCCGAGTCCGAAAGTGGGCATATAGGTTGTGGCACCCCAAGCAGCGATAATCGGAGCGAGGAAAGAAGCTATAGCTTTCACAAATTGTCCGAAGGTGAGAGTCGAAGCCAGCTTGTCGCCGTTAATAAGATTAGTAACGAGCGGATTGAGCGACGTCTGCATAATAGCGTTGCCAATACCAAGTAGAGAGAAAGAAAGGAGCATAGTGATGTAGCTATCGCCTGTAACCGGAATGATTAGCGATATCAAAGTAACGGCAAGGCTCACGAGGACGGTGTTTTTACGCCCGATTTTGTTCATTAACACACCTGTAGGAACCGAGAAAAGCAGGAACCAGAAGAATACGAGAGAAGGAAACAGGTTAGCTTCGGAGTCGGATAGTCCGAGGTCTTTTTGTACATAATTCGAGGCAGTGCCGACGAGGTCAACGAACCCCATTGCGAAGAAGCAGAGCATCACAGGGATTAATTGCATCAGCAAGCCTTTATTTTGAGTTGAGTTCATATTAATTGGAATTTAAATTTATCGATATTATTGCTTAATAGAGAATACTTTAAAATCGCTCACTTTGGCTTTTCCGCCAACGGCTTGAATAGAGAGAGTAGAGTAGGGTATTGTGGGGAATACGAGATTAGTCATAACAAATTGTCCATCATTGCCGAAGAGTTCAATGCTTGAGCGGTCGATGAAAAGGCGCAAAGCGATGTTGCCGTTGTTCTCGCGAGTGGGAGCTATGGTAACAGCCGGGAAGTGAGTGCTGAAGTCGACTTTACCGCTTTTAGTGCGGTCGAAAGACATTGAGTGATTTTTAACATCGTATGTCATCACCACTTTATCGCCGTTCTTATTATCAAGTTCGATATTGAAAGCCTGAGCTTTGCGGGCATCAACATTTAAAAGAATCTCGCATATTCCGTCGTTGGCGGCAGGTAGTTTGTAAACGCTTTTCTTTGAATTGGCTGTAACTTTTTTCACATTCACAGAAAGAGTGCTGCGCAAAGCAGTAAGTTCAGGAACGGGAGCACTTGCCACATAAATATCGCCATCGGCACCGCGGAAGAGCTTCAAGTCGCGAGGCAATGTGTTGGCACTGCGATATTGCATGGTCGGTACCTCATTGGCATATTGCCAATTGCTCATCCAGCCAATCACGGTGCGGCGGTTGTCGGGGCAATTGCTCCAGCTAACAGTGGCATAATGGTCTTTTCCGTAGTCGAGCCACTTAGTTGGTACGTTGCCCGAAGCATCGGTGTCGGGCGTAAACTTCTTGCCGTCGAAATCGCCGATGAAATATTGAGCGGCACTACCACCGAATGGGCAACCGGGATTAATATTGCATATAAGAACCCATTTAGAGATGTTTTCGCCTTCGAGCGGCAATTCAAAGAGGTCGGGGCATTCCCACACACCGTCTTGCGAGCCGAGGCCTTTTCCAAAAGAGCTTTGCAGAGTCCATTGCTTCAAGTCAGGTGAAGTGAAAATCAGCATTTCGTGGTCGAGAGCGTGAGCGAGAATAAGATTCCATTCACCCGTCTTTTCGTTCCAAAACATATTTGGGTCGCGAGCTTCACTTTCGAGAGTAATTACCGGATTAGCATTATGAATTTTAAAAGTAGTTCCGTTGTCGTTGCTTGCGGCGAGGCTTTGCATTTGGCTTGTTCCGGCTGAAGTGTAGAGGGCTATTACTGCATTTTCGCCATAACCGGCAGAGCCTTGACGGTCGATAGCGCAACTTCCGCTGAACACTGTGCCAAGACCGTTGGGCTTAATGGCAACGGGGAGGTGTTCCCAGTGAATAAGGTCGGACGAAACCGAGTGCCCCCAACTCATATTTTGCCATTTTGAGCCATAAGGGTTGTATTGGTAATAAAGATGCCATTTGCCGTCTTTATAGAACATTCCATTAGGGTCGTTCATCCACCCGTAGAGTGGAGTATGGTGGTAGGCCGGGCGGTATTTCGATTCTGCGTCGGCGAAATCGAAAGTGTCGGCAAGTTTCAAATCCACCCAGCAAGCGTCCTCTTTCGATTCGCGCACTGAAGCCCTTCCTTGAGGCGTCACCACATCGAACACCACATTTTTGCCCTTGTAGGGAGATAAATCATAGGGGACAAAGAAGTCGGTTCTTGATTTTGCAAGCCGAGCGAAAAAAGTTTCTTCCAATTTGCCATCTACGAGTACATTGATTCGGGCATCATCGTTAGAGTCCTGAATGGGCAAGAGCAGATAATTGGCATTGCCGGTGATGCGCACCAAAGTGTTGTTTACGCCGAGACAGTTAATTTCCACGCCTTCAGCAGAGTGGGCAAAAGGCGAGTAAGCAACTGAAGCTACGAGCATAGAAATAGCCACAAGGCCGGTTGATAATTTCGTCATTGTATAAATCGGTTTAATGTTAAAAATCAAAAATTTTCATGGAAAGGTGATATTGCGAAGAATATGGCATTCGCCTTTCGACAATGCAAATCTACAACAACAATAACTCAAAGCGTTATAAAAAAACGTGCAATTAATATCAAATTTGATGATGCACATCATTTTTAATACACTATACCACTATTTTTATGGTTTTTGTTTTTATATTTGCAATGAGCATAAACCAAAAATACCATAAGGAAAATGAATATAAAAAATACATATTACATATCAGCTTTATTAACCATATTGCTTGCTCTATCTGCATGCACCGAGAAAAGGATATATAAAATAGGAGTGTCGCAATGCAGCGATGATGACTGGCGCCTTAAGATGAATGAGGAAATTAATAGAGAGGTGGTTTCGCATGATGATGTGATAGTGGAAATTCGTTCAGCCGATGATAGTAATGCGAAGCAGATAGCCGATATTGACTATTTTGTAAAAAATAAATTCGATATTCTTATTGTAGCACCCAACGAGGCGGCAGCGTTGACTCCGGCAATAAAAAAAGTGTATGATAGCGGAATGCCTGTTATAATTTTCGACCGCAACATAATAGGAGATTCCTACACTGCCCGAATCGGTGTGGACAATGTGGGACTTGGCAGGCTGGCGGCACACTATGCACTGCATTTGCGCCGGACGGGAGCAAAAGCTATAGAAATCTATGGCTTGCGAGGTTCAACACCCGCTGAGGACCGCCACATAGGATTCGTTGATGAATTTGAGCGAAAAGGCGGTGATGTGGTGGCAGGAGCGGCAGGCAATTGGAATAAGGAAGGTGCCATAATCGTAGCCGATTCATTGCTACGCGCCCATCCCGAAGTAAACCTCATTTATGCCCATAATGACCGTATGGCAATCGGTGCAAGTGAAGTAGCGAGTCGTATGGGCAAGCGTGGCGATATAAAGATTATAGGAATCGATGCTGCCCCCGCTATAGGCTTACAAGCCGTAGCCGATGGTGTGATTGATGCAACTTTCGTCTATCCTACAGAAGGATATAAGCTCATTCAGCTGGCTCTTGATATCCTCAAAGGGAATCCTTATGAGCGTGAGGAGATGCTTCCCATATCATCGGCAGTCGACAAGTCGAATGCCGACATTCTTTTGCTACAGAATGAAACTCTAAAGGCGGAAACGAGGAAAATAAGATTACTGAAAAATGAAATTGACCGATTTGTCGAGCGGCACGACTCGCAAACGTCGCTGTTCTATGCAAGTATAGTAATAATAGTTCTACTTGTGGGTGTGGGATTTCTTATGCTACGAGCTTTCTGGCAGCACAGGAAGCATCAGGCTGTGCTGCTTGAGCAGAACAAACTGCTTGAGGAGCAGCGTGACCGGCAGAAGGAGCTTAACGAGAAATTAGAGCAAGCCACGCAGTCGAAATTAGTGTTTTTCACTAATGTCTCGCATGATTTGCGTACGCCGCTTACTCTGATAGCCGAGCCGGTGTCGCAACTTGCCTCGGCGGCAAATCTCACGCCACAGCAACAAGTGCTGATGAAAATTGCCGACAAAAATGTGCATATACTGCGGCGTCTAATCAACCAGATTCTCGATTTCAGGAAGTATGAGAATGGGAAATTATCTCTTAATTTAGCGGAAATAGATTTTGTGCAGGCAGTAAGAAACTGGATGGAATCGTTCAACACCATTGCTCGCAAGCGCGACATAAGGCTTACGCTGCAAGAGCCTTCAGATGGTGAGAGTGTGACAATAGCTGTCGATGCTGAGAAAATGGAGCGAGTGTTGTTTAATCTTCTTTCAAATGCATTTAAATTTACGCCCGATAATGGTGCAATAACAGTGAGCATTGAGTCGCGCAATGATATACTCACGTTAAGTGTTGCAGATACGGGTGCGGGCATCAGCGAGAACGATATCGACAAAATATTCGACCGCTTCTATCAATCCGAACGTATTCACCATAGCGGGTCGGGAATAGGATTAGCGTTGGTGCGAGCCTTTGTGGAACTTCATGGTGGAAAGATTTCAGTGGAAAGTGCGCAAGGAAAAGGCTCGAAATTTATTGTGGAAGTGCCTATAAAGAGAATTGAAATAGCACCGGTTGAGATAGAGACACACATTGATGATGCTACAGTGAGCGCAGAACTTGGCATAATAGACAGTGAAGTGGAATTTGAGTCGGAAAAGCCGGTACTACTCATAATCGACGACAATAAAGATATGCAGAAGCTCATATCGGCATTGCTTGGAGCCGACTATAATGTGATATCGGCATCGAATGGAAGCGAAGGCTTGCGTCTTGCGTCGAAATATGTGCCCGATATAATAATATGCGATGTTATGATGCCGGTAATGGACGGGCTTGAGTGTTGCCGGCGCATCAAGGCAGAGGTTATTACATCGCATATACCTGTGCTTATGCTCACGGCATGTTCGCTCGATGAGCAACGCGTGCAATGCTACGAATGTGGCTCCGATGGCTATATTGCCAAGCCATTCAATAGCGAAGTTCTCAAGTCGCGCTGTGCAAGCCTTATAACCAATCGCAAGCGCATCAAGGAGTTGTGGCAAGGTCCTGCATCTGCACCGGCTTCACCTAAGCTACGACAACAGGTAACCGACATTGACAATGATTTCTACAATCGTTTCATAGAGATTTTCACTGCTGAAATGGGAAATCCCGAAATCAACGTCGATGCTATAGCGCAAAAAATGGGGCTTGAACGTTCGCAGTTCTATCGCAAAATCAAAGCTCTTACTAATTATTCGCCTGTGGAGCTTATCAGGAATCTCCGCTTGAAGCAGGGAAGGCGTCTGCTTACATCTACAGAAAAAACGGTGAGTGAAATAGCCTATGAAATAGGATTCTCCACTCCGGCTTATTTCACCAAGTGCTATCGTGATGCATACGGCGAAACACCATCGGAAACGCGTCAGACAATATCGGGCTGACGATTTGATGTAGATAGAATGCTCTTTGAGTGCTATAATAAATTAATGCAATTCTTGCAAAAATGTTGCAAAAACGATGAAAAATCGTGCACTACAAAAATTTTGATAGCTGTCACAACATAAGTTATATGTATATTAATAATGATGAACTTAAATTTGCGGCAGAATTCATTATTTAACTTAAACCAATAAACTAAAAAGTGACAGCATGAAAAGATTCAATCTTAGTGCCATTATCTTCTTTGTAATGGCAATTGCAACACAAGCGCAAAATATCACAGTGCAAGGAGTTGTGGTTTCAGCTACAGATTCCGAGCCGCTGATAGGAGCAAGTGTGGTCTCAAGTTCAAAAGGTACAATGGGAGTTGCGACCGATTTCGATGGCAAATTCACAATTACAGTGCCTGATGGCTCAAGCCTCACAGTGACTTATGTAGGCTATAAGCCTATTACTATGAAAGCGACCCCCGAAATGACTATCAAGCTTGCCGAGGATACGGAGATGCTTGATGAGGTGGTTGTGGTGGGTTACTCTACTGAAAAGAAGTCGGACCTTACCGGTTCTGTTTCGGTGGTAAAAATGAAAGACGTCGCCGATACGCCCACAGGCAACGTAATTCAATCGTTGCAAGGACGTGTGGCAGGTATGACAATCACTACCGATGGTACTCCCGGCGGACTTAGCACCGGTACTTCTATACGAGGAGCATCGTCGTTTCGTAGCGAAGCCAATGGTCCACTCTATGTAATCGATGGTGTGATGACGCGTGAGAATCCCGGAACAATACTCAATAGCAACGATGTGGAGTCTATTCAGGTGCTAAAAGATGCCGCTTCTGCTTCAATATATGGAGCACAAGCAGCCAATGGCGTTATTATCATCACCACAAAGCGAGCAAAGAAGGGTGAAGCAAAGGTTACTTTCGATGCTACACTGACGGCTCAGACTTATAATAGCGGACTCGATTTGCTCGATGCTTACCAGTGGGGCGATGTTTACTGGGCTGCATATAAGTATTCGCACAACGGTGCTACTCCATCGTCGTCGGTCTATGGAAATGGTCCACGCGCTCAATTACAGACATATAAGAACCTTAATGGCATTGACGTGGCTCCGCAAACGACCGATTGGGAGGACGAAATTCACCGCACTGCGCTTATGCAGACTTATAGCATAGGACTCTCGAAGGGTGCTGAAAATGGTTCATCATCGCTGTCGCTTAGCTGGCTCGACCACGATGGTATAGTAAAGGGTTCGGATTTTAAGCGCTTGAACACTCGCTTCAGCAGCGATTACGGCTTCCTTAACAATCGCCTGCGTGCAGGAGGTAATGTGGCAGTCAACTGGTGGACTGCACACTATATGCCCGATGGAGCTGAGGAAAATGCAGTGAAACAGCATCCGGCAAAAGCCGCCTACGATGTTAGCGGTGTGTATGTTGACCAAATTAATGACGTGCTTGGAGATGCTCCAAATATGCTTCGCTTAATCGAGAATAATAAAGGAAACAAACATGAATATTGGAGAATATTCGGAAATGCATATCTACAGATAGAACCGATTAAGAGCCTAATTGTAAAGACAAATTTCGGAGTAAATTATTACAATGAAAATAACAAGACGTTTGAACCGATGTGGCTACGCGATGCGGTGAACAAATTGACACAATCTACAGGTAAAAATGTGGATTGGGTGTGGACCAACACTGCACAATATGACCGTAGCTTCGGCAAAAGCTCTGTAATGGCAATTGTGGGTGTTGAGGCAAAGAAGTACCACAATGAGAGCTTCTTAGGCTATGGTACAGGACTTTCTATCGAAGACCCCAACTATCTCTACCTTAGCGGAGTCACCTCAGGCAAGAAAGTAGATGCCGGAGCGTCAAATTACTCTATGTTCTCGGGCTTCGGGAAAATCAACTATACATGGGACGAGAAGTATCTTGCATCATTCACGCTGCGTAGAGATGCATCGTCGCGCCTTTCGAAAGCGCACAATTACGATTGGTTCCCATCGTTCTCAATGGGCTGGCGCATTTCCAATGAGAAATTTATGGCAAATACTCGCTCATGGCTGTCGGAGTTGAAGATACGCGGCTCTTGGGGTATAAATGGTAATGACCTTATCGACAACGAGGCATTCTACTCAAAGTATATTATGAGCCTTAATCGCGGTTCATATAATATAAGTGGAGATGGAACAACATTAGCACCCGGAGCTTATCGAACCCGTGCTACCAACCCCGACTTGAAGTGGGAAAAGACATATCAGACCAATGTGGGAGTTGATGCATCATTCCTCAACAATCGCCTCACGGTATCTCTCGATTACTTCTTCAAGGAGACGAAGGATATGCTTGTGGAGAAAGACTATATAGCAACAATAGGCGAGGGCGGTAAATGCTGGTACAATGGTGGTGAAATGACTAATAAGGGATTTGAGGGTCAGATTAACTGGCGTAGCAAAATAGGAAAGGACTTCAGTTATGAGGCAGGATTGAATTTCACAATCCAGAAGAATAAAGTTACCGACCTTCTTGAAGACATTTACTACAATTATGGAGGTGGCTACGATGGTCATTCACTCGTGGGACAGCCGCTTGGCTCGTGGATGGGATTCAAGACCGATGGAGTGTTCCACACACAAGCCGAAGTTGATGAGTATTGCTCGAAATATGCGGTAGAATTCGGAAAACCCGAAGTGGGACGTATAAAATATGTTGATGAGAATGGAGATGGAAGAATTAACTATAACGACCGCACATGGCTCGGTTGCGACCTTCCGAAAGTTCAGTTAGGATTGAATCTTGGAGCAAGTTGGCGCGGCTTCGACTTAAATATGTTCTTCAGCGCTATATTCCGCGACGCATTTAATAATTCAAAGTATTACACCGATTTGTTCCAATGCTGGAATGGCAACCATGGAGTGCGCTTGCTTGAGGCGGCAAATGCCTATGAGGAATTTTTGACAACCGGTTACTATAATTGTGAAACACCGGCTCCTACCACCGATAATTCCAATAATGAGCACGAAGTGTCGGAATTCCACATTGAGAATGGTTCGTTCTTACGCTTGAAAACGCTTACGCTTGGCTATTCGTTGCCTACGGGATTGCTCTCGAAGCTGCGTATGACTAATGCTCGTGTATATTTCCAAGCACAAAACGTGTTTACAATCACCTCTTATAAGGGAGCTGACCCCGAAGGCCTTGGCTATCCTTATGCAATGCCTCGTCAGTATACATTCGGCATACAATTCGGGTTCTAAACACAAATGTAAAATTTATTAATAATCAGAATACAATGAAACTACATAATATATTTTTAGCAATCGGCTGTGCAGCAATTCTCACTGCTTGTAGCGATGATTTTTTGGAAAATAAGCCTCAGGGCAGCCTATCAGATGCTGTGATGACTCCCGATTCGGAAGTTGCTATTGAGCTACTTGTAAATTCGGCTTATGCCGGACTTTCGGGATTTACTAACGAGCAGGGTGACCCGTGGGTGCGTCCTACTTCCAACTGGAGCTTTGGAGAAGTGCGTGCCGACAATGCCTATAAAGGTGGTGGCGGAGAAGGTGATATTTGGGATGTTCATGCGATGGAAACATTCCAGGTTCAGGCTAATAATGGTAATATTGACGGGAAATGGTTTAATCTCTATAGCCAAATATCGCGATGCAATAATGCTTTGCGTGTGTTGAATGCCGCCGATGAGAATGTAATCAAAAACAAGCAAATGCGTATTGCCGAGATGAAGGTGCTCCGCTCACATTTCTATTTTGAATTGGTGCGCATGTTCAATAAGATTCCATATATCGATGAGAATCTTGCAACAAATGATTACGTCAAAGTTAGTAATGATGTATATACCCGTGATCAGCATCTCGACCGCATAGCAAATGAGCTGATACAAGCTGCCGAGAATCTGCCGGAAAGACAAGCTGAGGTGGGACGCATAAATAAGAATATCGCTCTTGCTTACGCTGCTAAGGTGCGCTTGTATCAAGCCTATGAGCAGGACCCTAACACACATGCCGTGGTAAATATCAATAAGGACCGGCTTCGCGAGGTTGTAAAACTTATTGACAAAGTGCAGGGTTATGACCTTCTCAGTGATTTCCAGCAGCTCGACCTTATTGCTTACGAGAATGGCGTGGAATCAGTGTGGGCAATACAATACTCTATGAACGATGGCTCAGATGATTCCGGACGTGTGAACTGGAGTAATCTGCTTAACTCGCCGGGTGGTAACAGTCCATATCATGGCGATGGATTCTTCTTGCCTTCGCAAGATTTGATAAATGCATATCAGACAGACGAGAATGGCTTGCCGGTATTTGATTACCAGTCGCGCCCTGATTATGCAGTAGTTACTTTTACGAACGACGAAATCCAGACACTGAGCAATACAGAGCCTACTGTCGACCCACGACTCGACTTTGTGACGGGACGCCCTACAATCACTTACAAGACTTATAGGAAAACTCCTTGCCAATCGTGGGTGCGCGAACGTGGAGTGTACGGACATAACTGTGCAAAGCGTTTCTGGCTGTCGCCTGAATCGAGTGAAATGTTGCAGGGGTGGCCGTGGGGTGCATCGCAACTTAACTGGCAGATTATCCGATATGCCGACTTGCTGCTTTACAAGGCTGAGGCTCTCATAGAGCTTGGAGAAGAACTTGACACTGCTCGCGACCTTATCAATCGTGTTCGCGCTCGTGCTATGAACAGTGAATATGTGAAAGATTTCAACGACCCATCGAAGAATGCTGCCAACTACAAGATTGGGCTTTATCCTGCCGAGGGCTGGACTCAAGATTATGCTCGCAAGGCTCTTCGCACTGAGATGCGCCTTGAGAAGGCTCTTGAGGGTGAGCGTTACTTCGACCTTGTTCGCTGGGGAGTGGCAAAAGAGGTGATGACGGCATATTTCAATGCCGAGAAGGACACTCGCATTTATTACAAAGATGCTACATTCGAGACAGGTGAAGAATATTATCCTATCCCTGTACAACAATATAATTTCTCAAAGGGATTGTACACACAAAATCCCGGCTATCCGGCATTTAAATGATTCGTTCAATAATGCGTTATAGATTTTAACTTAGGACTTTAATAGAGTTTAGTTAGTAAAAAAGATTGATTGGTTTTTGTTTTAGTTATGATGGCGGTGTACGTGAGTATATCCGCCATTATTTTGATGTAAAGGTTGATAAAATGGTGTAATTGCGAGAAAATGGGTAACTTTGCGGAGTGAATAAATGGCGAATAATATGTTAATGGGAATGTTGAGGCGAATTATTGCGGTGACGGCGATGTGCGCTTGTGTGCCTTTTGTGGCTGAGTCGGCAGGAGCTAATGCTACAGTTGGCGATGTGAGAACCTCGGAGAGCGATGCTGTGGAGGCGAAGATGCGTGAATATGGGCTTGTGGATATTTCGGAGCTTGATGCCACGATTTGTGTGGAATTGAAGTATGCTACTGCCGATAATTTTGTAGGTAAGAACATGTATGGAGGGTTACGCAAGGCGTTTTTCCGACCTGAGATTGCACGTGCCATTGTGGCTGTGCAGCGTGAGCTGAAGCGGATAGATAGCCGATATTCACTTGTGATATATGATGCAGCACGGCCGCAGAGTGCCCAGCGCACTATGTATGATATGGTGAGAGGTACACTGAAGCAACGTTATGTGGCAAAGCCGGCTCGCGGCGGGCATCATAATTTTGGCATTGCAGTGGATTTGTCGATTTTATATGATGGGAAGCCTGTGGATATGGGCAGTGGATTCGACACGTTTACGGAGGTGTCGCACATCGATAATGAGGTGTGGCTGTTGCGTAAGGGATTGATAACGCGTGCGGCATACGACAATCGCCGATTGCTGCGAAGGCTGATGCGTGCGCAAGGGTTTACTACCTATAAGCGCGAGTGGTGGCATTTTCAGAAATATGACATTAATTATGCTCGCCGGCGGTTTAAGTTGCTGTCGTTTTAAGAGAGTAAGTCAGATGGAAGGAGCGATTAGTCGACGTCGTAGTAGAGAATGGTGGATTTCATTCGGGAATCCACTTTGAGCATATTCTCGTAGATAGTTCGCAGAATGTTTTTTACTTTCGACATAGAAGCCTCATTTTCCATTTTCAGCACAATCTGGCGTATGTGCAGATTCTGCACGCGAGCAATCATTGGAGCCTCCGGTCCGAGCACACGGTGAGCGAACACTTGTCGCAACATATTGCTGTAGCGCACCGACATTTCGGTGAGCACATTGTCGTCGCGGTGCTTCATATAGATTGTTATGATTTTTGTGAAAGGCGGATATTTGAAACGCTCGCGGTCGGCTATTTCCTCGTTGAAGAAGCCTGTGTAGTCGTGATTTCGCACGAATCTAATCACAGGGTTCTCGGGTTCGGAAGTCTGAATCACCACACGTCCCTGCTTGTTTTTTCGCCCGGCACGTCCCGCCACTTGTTCCATCATGTTGAAAGCCCGTTCATGCGAGCGGAAGTCGGGGAAATTAATCATGGAATCGGCATTAAGAATACCCACGGTGCTCACGCCATCGAAGTCGAGTCCTTTGGTAACCATTTGTGTGCCAACGAGGATATCGGCTTTTCGTGAGGAAAATTCGTCGATTATTTTCTCATATCCATTTTTGTTGCGAGTGGTGTCGAGGTCCATGCGCAGTATTTTCGTGTCGGGGAAAATGGCATCGATGTCGTCTTCAATTCGTTCGGTGCCATATCCGAAAACTTCAATTGAAGGTTGCTTGCAGGCAGGGCATAAGTCGGGCAGAGTTATAGTGAATCCGCAGTAGTGGCACGAAAGAGTGTGCTGATACTTATGGTATGTGAGCGAAACATCGCAGTTTTCGCATTTAGGGACCCAGCCGCACTGCTTGCATGAAACCATAGGCGCATATCCGCGGCGGTTTTGGAATAGAATGGCTTGTTCGCCGGCTTTAATCGATTCGCGGCACAAAGCAATGAGTCGACCTGAGAAAGTGCCGTTCATCTCTTTTTTCTTTCGAGCCTCGCGCGTATCTACAATCTCCACCTGTGGCAGCTTGATGTTTTCATATCGCGAAAGGAGCGAAACGAGTCCGTATTTACCTTGTGAGGCATTATAGTAGCTTTCGATAGCCGGTGTGGCAGACCCGAGGAGAGTTTTGGCTCCATGCATCTGCGCAAGCACAATAGCCACATTTCGTCCGTTGTAGCGAGGAGCGGGGTCTTGCTGCTTATAGCTGGTGTCGTGTTCTTCATCTACAATCACGAGTCCGAGAGCCGAGTAGGGAAGAAATACCGCCGAGCGCACGCCAATCACTACACAAGGCTCATTGCTGCGAAGCAGACGTTTCCAGATGTCGACGCGTTCGTTGTCGGAAAATTTGGAGTGATATATAAGCAATTTGTCGCCGAAAACGCGTTGTAAGCGTTGTGTTAGTTGGGTGGTAAGTGCAATTTCAGGCACCAAATAAAGGGCTTGTCTTCCCATTTTCAGCACCTCGTCGATAAGGTGCATATAAATTGATGTTTTTCCGCTTGAGGTGACACCGTGAAGGAGCGTAACTGCGTGCGACTTGAAAGCTTCAAGAATCTCGCTTTTAGCTCTCGATTGTTCTTCAGAGAGCTTAGGTAATTCGTCGTTAGCGAAGCCCAAATTAGCGAAACGGTTCACTTCTTTCTTGTAAATCTTGAAAATACCTTTGTTAACGGCGCCGGTGAGTACTGCTTGACTTGCTTGCGCACGTTCAAGCAAATTCTTTTTAGTAACTTCGGTAATATCTCCTTTACGCAACCAATGGGATATGTCGAGAAAAGCAAGTAGCAGAGCTTCCTGCTTTTTGCTTCGTGCGGCGAGGTCGAAGAAATGGTGCAAGCCGTCGTTGTCGCCACGCTCGAGATTTAGTGCTACACAAGTTTCGGTGAGCGGGCGGTAATTGTCGACTACTCTTTCGGCAACGTACACTGCTCCCTTTTCAATCATACGGCTCACAATAGCCTCAATGTTGCGGAATCCGGTAGCGTTGGCAAGCTCGGTGAGCTGCACGCGGTTGCGGCTTGCCACGAGGTTGAGGATAATCTTTTCGCGCTCATTAAGCTCGCATGATTCAGTTTCTTCGAAATCGGAGTCGGCACCTACAAACGTTTCACTTTCCACTTTAAGGCCCGAAGGGACGGCAGCCTTGTAGACATCGCCCGTGGAGCAGAGGTAGTATTTTGAAATCCAGTCCCATAGCTTCAGCTGAGGGTGCTTCACTATTGGGTATTCATCGAGCATGGAAATAATTTCTTTCACTTCATAACCTTCGGGTTTTATGCCATGAATCATGGCAACGATGGCAGTGTAGAATTTTTTTCTGCCGAAAGGAACAAGCACACGGCAACCGATGCTTAAATTTTTTAAGCTGTCGGGCACACTATAGGTGAAAGTGCTGTAGAGCGGCAAAGGCAATATAACCTCGGCAAAGAGAGCCATACTCTGTGGAGAAAAGGGCGTTTATCAGAACATATAGCTGACGGCAATGCGCCAATAGCGGTTTTTGGCACTATATTGGTCGAGCTTAGCCGTTTTTAATGCATAAGTCAACCCCCAGTTATAGCTGCCGGTAATTTGCACTTTGCGCATTATCTCGAAACCGAAACCGGTGTGAACGCTGAATTCGCCGCCGGCATATTTGAAAGCCTCTACATCGCTGTGCCCGATGAGAATGGTGAAAGTGGGACCTGCAAACGCAATGGGTGCCACATAGTTTTCTATACCATTGAGGTTTGTGTATTTGAATTTCAAGTTGAGCGGAATTTCGAGGTAGTGTTGATAGGTTCGAGGAGTGGTGAAGCCATCGGAATTCCACACCGGATAGTTCTCGAGGTGAACTTTTCCACCGAGCTGAGTGTAGAGCAGAGAGCCATCGATTCCGAACCCTATGCCGGGAATCATAAGCTCACCGGTTACACCGATGCTGAAATTTGCCACTTTATCGGTAGGAGTAAGGTCTTGATTGAATTTCATTGTGGAGATGTTTGTGGCAGCCGTTACACCCCAACGTGTTTCAGCCGATATTTTGCCTGAAAAGAGCAAAGCCGAGCAAGCGGCAACTATTATCAACAGTAATTTTTTCATCGTCATTCTTTGTAAAAATATATTTGTGAGTGCAAATCTACCACATTTTATTGTCATCGGCAAAAAAAATCGGCATTTCCGTGCAAACCATAATAGGTAATTGCCGAAAAATGCCGATTTTTTGAGGTAATCAACAAAAATTTAGAAAATGTAGGCAGCCGTTACGGTCCAGTATTTGTTTTTGCCTTCGATTTTCTCGCCGTTTGTCACCGTGCCTACGGCTTTCAGCGTGTTTGTCAATCCAAGTCCGTAGCTTGCAGCCACCTGAACGTGCTTAAGCAATTCCACACCGAAGCCGAAGTTCCAAGCAATATCGGTGGTTTTGTTCTCAAGAGCTTCGTCAATGCCCTTTTTGCTTGCAAGGAAAGCGAAGCTCGGACCGGTGGTTACGAAAGGACGGAGCACATTGTCGATAACCGGAATGCTGAATTTGTATTTAAGATTGATAGGAATGTCGATGTAGTCGCGCTTGATATTGTCGGTTGACGATTTTACTTCGCGATGCACATAGAGCAATGATGCATCAACTCCTACACCTATTACGGGCACGGTGAATTCCACCATTGCACCACCCACGAATCCTGCGCGGTTGTCGGTGTTGAAACTCCCTTTGAACTCCTCAGCGCTTGTAAATTTCAAACTGTTGATTGCTACACCGGCTTTAAGACCGAATCTGAACTGTGATGCCGCCGGCATAGACGTTGCAAATGCAACAATGGCAATTATTGCCATGGTGATAGAGCGTGTAATTTTCTTCATAATAATTGATTTGTTATGTTATCGATGCAAAAATAATGAAAAAAACCGAAATTCGCACCTATTATGATATGAAAACGCTTGGTTATTTCGATGATAGATGTGAATGAACTGAAATAAAATGTGCGTGCTGCTTTATAATTGAGCGAAATTGTATTACATTTGCAGAACTATGAATGAAGAGAAAAAATTGCAGATAGAAGAGAACATAGTGAAGATGCTGAAAACTGTGTTCGACCCCGAGATACCTGTAGATATCTATAGTCTCGGATTGGTATATGGAATAGATGTAGATGATGCCGGAATGGTGAAAATAGAAATGACACTGACGGCACCGAATTGCCCTGCATCTGATTTCCTTATGGAGGATATAAGAATGAAGGTGGAGAGCGTTGACGGGGTGAAAGGCGTCGATGTGCAACTTGTGTTTGAGCCTGAATGGACTCAGGATATGATGACAGAGGAAGCGAAGCTCGAACTCGGGTTACTGTGAATAAATTTGAACTCCATAATGCGGGGAATTATGGCTGAGGGAAAGAAAGTGTACTTTTTATCTGATTTGCATCTTGGAGCACGCTATTTTGCCGATGAGAGGGCGAAGGAGTGTGCAGTGGTGCGCTGGCTCGACAGTGTGAAGCACTCGGCAGCCGAGATATATCTGCTTGGTGATATACTTGATTATTGGTATGAATATCGCTATGTGGTTCCGCGAGGATATGTGCGTTTTTTCGGAAAATTGGCAGAACTGAGCGACTCGGGGGTTAAAATTCATTGGTTCATCGGCAATCATGATATATGGATATTCGATTATCTTCCGACGGAGCTTGGCATAGAGGTGGTAGACGGCAGTGTGGAGCGCAATATAATGGGAAAGCGATTTTTCATGGCTCATGGCGATGGAGTGGGGAGGCACAGCCGCACCTTTGCATTCTTGCGCAGCCTGTTTCGCAACCGATTCTGCCAGTTGCTTTTTGCGGCAATACACCCGAGGTGGACTATCCCGTTTGCTCACGGCTGGTCGAAGCACAGCAGGCAGTCGCACACCGAGTGCTGTGTTCCATCTGAAAAAGCGGTGCGATGCATTCATGACTTTGCTGAGGAATATTCTGCAAAGCACAAGGAGATAGATTATTTCGTGTTTGGTCATCTTCATTTGTTAGAAGATGCTCCATTAAGCGATAATGCACGGTTGATAGTGCTTGGCGACTGGATAACAAAAAATTCTTATGCCGAATTCGATGGAGAGCAGCTCACCTTGCATCGCTATGAGGGGTAAACAATAGCTAAATTTAATATGACTTAGGAGTGGTGCAATATAGTGGTGTGCTAAAAATAATTAAGATACATTTTGCCATTCTATTTATTCAATTTCAGGAAGATTATATGTATATTTGTGCAGAAATTGCTGAATAATGTGCCGGATATTAGCAAATTTCTCAATTTTTAGTGTTGAAGATTTTTATCATATTTATAAGAATAGTATAAAGACTAGGTGAATTAACAAAGATTAACATACTTAGGTAGTATAGCTAAAAATTGATATTATTAATTGAAAATAAGTTAGTTAGCTATGCAAATCGCAAAATTGATGTTTAAAGAAAATAAAAAACATATTATAAAACATATTTTTTTATTTGTTTAGAATGGAAATAAGGCGTTATCTTTGCGCCATAAACCTAAAACAATCTTTTTTACCTTAAAAAATTATACCTATTGAAGACCTAAAAAGGGACTTTGTTGAAAAGTCCCTTTTTACATTTCAAAGAGGCTGCCAATAGAGCCAAAAGCTAAAGCGCCAAGTAGACCTTTGCCAAGGCTATAGCCTTTTTCAGTGCAAAAATATCTCGGCTACCGCAATTAGGACAACAGTATGCCATAATTCTTCCTCTTTTAGAACAATTAGTTTTTCAGCTTAATGTGAAAGGCTGCACCGTAACCTTTTTTATTACGATACAGCCTCTATTGTTAGTATGCCTGTAGGGAGTCGAACCCTAATCAAAAGAACCGGAATCTTTCATTCTATCCATTGAACTACAGGCACTTACGTTGTTTTTGTTTTTGGCAATCTCTTTTGCCGATTTTGTTTTGCAATCAAAAAATGCTATCTTTGCTGTGAAAAGACACTTGCACCGAGCAATTAATATAAAATAACTTGAATAGAGGTTGCGTGTGCTAATTGTCGCTTTTCGCATGGCAAAAGTAATAATATATTTGTTGTTACGCAAATTTTTTTGAGGCATTATGAATGTGAAAATTGAGGATAGCTGGAGGCAAGAACTTGCTGCTGAGTGGGATAAGAGTTATTTCGCTCGGCTTGTAGATTTTGTGAAGAGTGAATATGCCACTACCACGGTGTATCCTCCGGGAGGGGAGATTTTCGCGGCATTCAATGCAACGCCTTTTGATAAAGTGAAGGTAGTGATACTTGGGCAAGACCCATATCACGATGTAAATCAAGCTAATGGGCTTTGCTTTTCGGTTCGCGATGGGGTGCCGTTTCCACCCTCGTTGATGAATATTTTCAAGGAAATACATGATGATTTAGGGAAGCCTGTACCTCAGAGCGGAGATTTGTCGAGGTGGGCAAGGCAGGGAGTCTTGCTTCTCAACTCCACCCTCACGGTGCGTGCGCATTGTGCCGGGTCGCACCAGAACAAGGGCTGGGAGCAGTTTACCGATGAGGTGATATTGCGTCTTGCCAATGACCGAGAGCATCTTGTCTTTATCTTGTGGGGTTCGTATGCCATAAAAAAAGGAGCGTTTATCAACAGAATGAAGCACTTGGTGCTGACGTCACCGCACCCGTCGCCATTGTCGGCTTACAGAGGGTTCTTTGGCAACAAACATTTTTCGCGTGCGAATCAGTATCTTGTGGAGCATGGAATAGAGCCGATAGATTGGTAATTGACACTTGAATGATGTTACGGAACGATATGGATAAAGTGAGAAATATTGTAGCATTTATTGTTATGCTTTCAGTAGCGGTGTTTTCGCTTAGTGCCGATGCCGCCGAGCGCATGGAAACGCGCACAATGACTTTTGACCCGAATTTTCGCTCTTTGCAGGTAAAACTCGAGGGGAATGACTATTTCCCGCCTATTATTACGCGCGGCAACGATGACCACATAACTATTTCCTTCGATGAGCTGAAGGACGATGTAACATATTTGCGCTACAGCCTTGTGCACTGTAATGCCGATTGGCAGCCGTCGGACCTTGTGGAATCGGAATACGTCGATGGCTTCAATTATGCCGAAATCGACAATTACGAGTACTCGAGCGGCACGTTTTCTCAATTTATCCACTATTCATTCACTTTACCCAATGAGGACATGCAGATGCTTGTGTCGGGCAATTATTTAGTGAAAGTATATAGGGAGAACGAGCCTGAAAAGACGCTGTTGCAGGCTCGCTTCTCGGTGTGTGAGAATGAGGTGTCGGTAGCGGCAACAGTCACATCCCGCACCGATATAGATTATAATCGCGAGCATCAGCAGGTGTCGTTTGTGGTCGATACGAAGAACTATCATGTCAGGGACATGTATAGCGACCTGAAAGCCTACGTTACGCAAAATTCACGAATAGATAATGAGGTAATGGTGTCGCACCCGATGATGGCTACATCGACAACAGCCACCTTCAGCCACATTCGTAGCCTTATTTTTCCTGCCGGCAATGAATTTCGCCGCATAGAGACGGTAGCTACCAATTATCACACCATGGGAGTGGAGCAAATGGAGTATCATCACCCGTTTTATCATGCCACACTGCGCACCGATTATCCGCGCAGCGGCGAGGCTTATCTCTACGACCGCACTCAATTCGGAAGGTACACCATCAGGAATGCCGAAGCCGATAATTCGGCAACGAGTGCCGACTACATTGTGACACATTTCGTGCTCAACACCGGAGGTCCTGTTACCGGAGGCAAAATATATCTCGATGGCGAATTTACCAATCACCTGTTCACTCCGTCATCGCTTATGAAGTATGACTCGGCGTCGGGGTGCTATGTGGCAGATATGTTCCTGAAGCAAGGAGCCTATAATTATCAATATTTGTTTTTACCCGATGGTAGCGACAAGGCGATAACAGCGCACATTGAGGGCGATAAATATCAGACAGTTAATGAATATCTTGTGCGCATATATAATCGCAAGCCCGGCGAACGCTATGACCGCTTTATCGGTTACGGTATAGCATTCTCGGGCAAGTAGATTATTAATGAGTGATGTCACAGAGCATACGCTGATGCTACAGCGTAATGAGCAAGTAGGCTATGTAGGCGCAGTAGATAGCTACGAGAATCACGCCCTCGATGCGGTCGAGAATGCGCTTTCTGAAAGTGAAAGCAAAGATAAATGTGAGCACCGAGCTGAGAATCATCACGCCGAAATCTATCATATTGATTCCTTGCAGCACTATCGGCTTAATCAGCGATGAGATGCCGAGAATCATAAGCACATTGAAAACGTTTGAGCCGAGGACATTGCCTAAAGCGAGCTGCTGATTGCCTTTTCGGGCAGCAATTATGCAAGTTATAAGTTCGGGCAAAGATGTTCCCACGGCTACTATAGTGATAGAAATCACTTTCTCTGACATTCCCGCCATTTTTGCAATTTCAACGGCTGAATTCAGAAACAAGTTCCCGCCGAAAAGCAATCCGGCGAGAGAAATCAGAGCCGAGGGAATTAAAATCCACATCGGTCGGTCGGTGAAAAAAGACTTTGCGGTGTCGGACTTTTGCTCAGCCGGTTTTTCGCCTTTAGAAGCCAATGTCACATATCCCATATAAGCGGCGAAGATGATTAGCAGAAACGCCCCATCTATACGCCCTACTTCATTCTCGAAAATGTGCGGAAAGATATTGTCGCAGCATAGCAGCATCAGCAGAAACGACACGAAAATACCGAAAGGAATATCGCGGCGCAAGTTAGGGCGAGTGATAGCAAACGGAGCAATGATAGCAGTGACTCCGAGAATCAGCAGAGTGTTGCAGATATTGGAGCCGATTACATTGCCCAGAGCCAAGTCGCCTTTACCTTCAATGGCAGATGCCGTGGAGATGAAAAGCTCGGGAGCCGAGGTTCCCATTCCCACAATTGTGATGCCGATGATGAAATCGGATATGTTGAGTCGCTTTGCAATAGCAACCGATGAATCCACAAGTTTATCCGCACCAAGCAGCAATAGCGCCAGCCCGGCAAATAATAGAATGAAAGTCATTGGCAATACAGCTTATTTAGCCTCAGTTTTGCTACATTCCGTAGCTTGAGTGCATTGTTTAGCTTTAGCACATTCCTTCTTTGCACACTCTTTTCGGGCTTTATTGCATTTACGAGCATTAGCTTTAGTGCATTTTTCAGCCTTGTTGCAAGTAGCGGCTTTAGCCTCCTTACAGCATTCAGCTTTTGCAGCTTGGGCGCAAGGTTTAGCCTTTGAACACTCCTTTTTGACCTCGGTGCACATAGCCTTGGCATCTTTATCGCAAGGAGTAACTTTAGCGCATTTTTCAGTCTTGTTGCATGAAGCGGTCTTGGCACAGCAAGTTCCGGCAGCATTTTGAGCCGCTAAATTCATTGAGAAAGCTGCCAAGATTGCGACAGCAAAAAATTTTAGATTTTTCATTATTTGCAAAAATTAACAGTTAAACAAATCGTTTTATTTAATGCCTGAGGGGAGCCTTTAGGCATGATTATTAATACTAATACATAGCCGATATTATTTTTGTTCGCTCCGAAAGCGTTTTTTTGCCCGGAGTCAACTTTAGCCATTCGCCGCTCACGCCAATCATGAATCCATGAGTGAAAATCTGCGTGTTCAGGTTATGCACATAGCTCGTTTCGATAAGGTTGCGGTAGCCTATGCGCAAAATGCTTTTCCCGAAGTGTAAATCGGCGGTGACCAGATTTTCCATATCGAAGCGATTTCCCCACCACCCCACGTTGACAATACCTTTGGTGTTGCCAAGATACAATTCATAGAAAGCCTCGCCGTAGTCGAGCGAAAAGAAAGCGCCGATAACCGGCAGAGTAGCTTGATATCGGAGCGTTACGGGCAGCTTGTGCAGGCGCAATCGGTAGGTAGCCATTGCCGACAGATTCAAGCTCCAACGAATTTTTGCTGAAACCGGATTGTTGGAATTATTGGCGTTGTAAATAGCCCCTCCGCGAAGTTGAGTGCTTCCACCTATCATGAGGGTAAGTTTCGGTGTGAACACGTTGTGCCGGCGGAGCATCATTCCCCACTTGCCTTCAATCATCAGTGAGTGCATAGTGTGATTTCCCGGCTGATTCTGCACATTGGCATATTCAATAGCGGCTACGCCCTGCATAATCCATCGTTCGGGATTGAATCCCATTGCTCGCATTCCCTCATAGCTCAGACGAGTGTTGATGCCGTGATAGCGAATAGGGGTGAGGTAAGTGTCGAGAATAGACGCCGAACCAATTTCGGCACAGTATGACGAAATAGATGGTCGCTCAATGCACACACTCTCATTGTCGCCACTATCACTTGCCGAATTATCGGCAAGCACCTTTATTGACGAAAGAGCGACGGCTATCGCAAAGATTTGTAATATTTTATGCCTCGTCATTATCATCGGTGCTATTCTGAGTGTCGAAAAGTGTCTGTTGCCCGGTCAGTTCATCGAAAATTTCCTTTTGGCTTTTTTCAAGCTCGGTTTCCGGAGCCGATTCGGCAGAGGACTCAGCGACATCTGATGCTTCTTCAGGCTCTTCAACAATGCGAGGTTCCAATTCTACAATAGAATCGATAGTGAAATTGGAAATTCGCTTGCCTTTGGCTCTGAAACTCTTGATGCCAATAAACTCATCGGCATCGACAATGAGATTCTCACGGAAATTGTCGGCACCGCCGAATTTTACATCGAAACGTGCATATTTGTTGTCGCTAAGCAACATCAAGCGCGAATCGGGATTACCGCCTGTGAAACTCTG
This sequence comes from uncultured Prevotellaceae bacterium, assembly GCA_945921235.1. Lineage (GTDB taxonomy): Bacteria > Bacteroidota > Bacteroidia > Bacteroidales > Muribaculaceae > CALZFJ01. Next base: position 26,720 of record CAMEKH010000005.1, read on the forward strand.
TTTTTTTGCCGATGGCTCAAATTGAAAACGCTTTATATAAATGAACTTCTGGTCGGCATCGTAGAGCACGGCGGTCCATGTCTTGTCCTTGTCGAACTTCTCTATGCGCAGAATATTGTCGTCGTAGTGATTCTCGGTGTCGAAAGTCGAAGTGTAGAATTCACCGTTGTTTAGAATCACAAGCACAAGGTCGTTGCCGAGGAACTCACCGAGCGAGAATCCGCGGCGGTCGTAATTAAGTCGGAGCACATCGGGGTCGAACCACACTTCGCGCCCGCCAAGAGTAGAAGTGCCGTGCTCTTTGAGTGTGATGCGGTGAATCTCATTTTTAGTTACAAGGTTTCCTCTCGACTGCTTGCCCTTAATGGCAAGTTGCGAAAGGTCGACGTCGAATTGCAACACTTTCAAGCGGAATTTAGGCTTGAGGGTGATTTTCAGCACTTCGGCTTCGCCATTTGGGTTGGCAGTGAACCAAAGAATCTTCGAACCCGGTTTTCCCTGTGTGATGTCGTATTCCTTGTCGCGCGTTATACCCGTCACGGCGAAGCGTTTCATATAGACGATTCCGCCTTTGCCGTCTTGATAAAGCACATTGTAGATTGTTCGAGAGTCGTTACGCTTGAAAACGTTAAGATATTGAATGTTTTTGCCCACATAAATCTTGTCGGCAACTTTCGTAACCTTATATTTTCCGTCTTTATAGAATATAATAACATCGTCGATGTCGGAACAGTTGCACACGAACTCGTCTTTTTTCAGCCCCATGCCAATGAAGCCCTCCTCGCGGTTGATATATAGCTTTTCGTTGGCTTCAGCCACTTTCGATGCTACGATATTGTCGAAATTTCGGATTATTGTTCGGCGTGGATATTGAGCGCCATATTTTTCTTTCAATCCTTCATACCAAGAAATGGTGTAATCGACCAAATGAGCCAATTTAAAGTCGATGTCGGCAATTCGTTCGTTCAGCGAAGCGATATAATTGTCGGCAATATCGCTGTTGAACTTAATTATACGCTTCATCTTGATTTCCATGAGACGCAGAATGTCGTCGCGAGTGATTTCGCGGTAGAACGAAGGCTTAAAGGGAGCCAGACGGCTATCGATGTGCGCCACGGCTTCATCGACATTACGGCTCTGCTCATACTCGCGGTCCTTGTAGATTCGTTCTTCGATGAAAATCTTCTCAAGCGAAGCAAAAAGCAGCGATTCCATATCCTCGTTGCGCTTAATCACAAGCTCTTGCCGTAGCATCTCCTTGGTGTGGTCTACACTGTGTTTCAGCACATCGCTCACACTCAAGAAGTGAGGTTTGTGGTCTTTGATTACGCAACAGTTGGGTGAAATGCTTGTTTCGCAGTCGGTGAAGGCATAAAGAGCGTCAATCATCTTGTCGCTCGAAGTGCCGGCTTGAAGATACACTATGATTTCAGCTTTGCTGGAAGTGTTGTCGTCGATTTTTCGAATTTTAATTTTTCCCTTTTCCTGTGCTTTGAGAATAGAGTCGATAAGCGTGCTTGTAGTCTTGCCGTAGGGGAGGTCGTTGATGACGAGAGTTTTGTTGTCGCGTTTCTCAATTTTGGCGCGCACTCTCACCTGTCCGCCCCGCTCACCGTCGTTGTAACGGCTCACGTCGATATAGCCACCTGTGGCTTGGAAGTCGGGGAAAAGAGCGAATTCTTCGCCGCGCAGATAAGCCACTGCGGCATCGAGCAGCTCATTGAAGTTGTGAGGCAGTATTTTGCATGATAAACCCACGGCAATACCTTCAGCCCCCTGTGCCAAAAGCAGAGGGAATTTCACCGGCAGAGTCACGGGCTCCTGCTTTCGTCCGTCGTAGGAAAGCGTCCAGTCGGTAATTTTCGGGCTATAGACAACGTCGAGAGCAAAATCAGAGAGGCGAGCCTCAATGTAACGACCGGCAGCCGCTCGGTCGCCGGTGAGCACGTTTCCCCAGTTACCTTGAGTTTCCACAAGCATTTCTTTTTGCCCGAGTTGCACTATTGCATCTTTAATTGAAGCGTCGCCGTGAGGGTGGTATTGCATGGTATTTCCCACGATGTTGGCTACTTTATTGAAGCGACCGTCATCGAGTTCTTTCATAGAGTGCAAGATGCGTCGTTGCACAGGCTTTAATCCGTCTTCGATGTGAGGCACTGCGCGTTCCAGAATAACGTAGGAAGCATAGTCGAGAAACCAGTTTTGGTACATTCCCGATAGTTGCAATTTCTTATCTTTAGGGACTTGATATGAAGAATGAGCTTCGCCACCTATCTCCTCAAGTTCATCATCGTAATCTTTTGTCATGGGAAATAATGATTTGTGGCAAAGATACAAAAAAAAGCTCTCCCACGCAAATATCATATATTGTTATACCGCAGGTAAAGGGCAGTTGGTGCAGGTGTGAGGTGAAGTGTGGGGAGAGAAGTGTTATCAATGCTTATGAAAGGTGAAATATAGGCAATTTTTGCGTTTTGCGGCGTTAAGCAAATACAAATGAGCAATTAAATTTTGATTCTGCTCTCATTTTCATTAACTTTGCACCTTAAAATGATAATGCCCTGTTTCGTGGAATGGACAACAGGTCTGCTGAAGAGCTGACGAATGGCGGAACCGGGAGAAATAAAAGTGAAAAAATAAAAGTGAAAAAATAAAAGTGAAAAAATAAAAATAATTAAACATAATGGCACAACAAGAAGATACTTTCAAGAAAATTGTTTCACATGCCAAGGAGTATGGCTTTGTGTTCCAATCGAGCGAGATTTATGACGGACTTGCCGCCGTGTACGACTATGGACAGATGGGCGTGGAGATGAAAAACAACATCAAGCGCTATTGGTGGGAGGCAATGACACTGTTGCACGACAACATAGTGGGCATTGACTCGGCAATATTCATGCACCCTACCATTTGGAAGGCATCAGGGCACGTTGATGCATTCAACGACCCGTTGATTGACAATCGCGACTCCAAGAAGCGCTATCGTGCCGATGTGCTGATAGAAGATGAGATAGCAAAATTCGACGATAAGATAGAGAAAGAGGTGGCAAAGGCAGCCAAGAAATTCGGCGAGAGTTTCGATGCCGAGCTTTACCGCACCACTAATCCGCGCGTTCTTGAGCATCAGCGCAAGCGCGATGAGCTGCATGAGCGTTTTGCCAAGGCAATGAACGACAATGACCTTGTGGAGCTGAAGCAGATAATTGTGGACTATGGTATCGTATGCCCGATTTCAGGCACTAAGAATTGGACCGATGTGCGCCAATTCAATCTAATGTTTAAGACCGAGATGGGTAGTACAGCCGATGGCGCCATGACCGTGTATCTGCGCCCTGAAACGGCACAAGGAATTTTCGTGAACTATCTTAACGTGCAAAAGACGGGACGTATGCGCATACCTTTCGGTATAGCTCAAATAGGAAAAGCATTCCGCAACGAGATTGTAGCACGCCAGTTTATTTTCCGTATGCGCGAATTCGAGCAAATGGAGATGCAATTCTTCGTGCGTCCGGGCGAGGAGCTTAAGTGGTTTAATCAGTGGAAAGAAACGCGTCTGAAGTGGCATAAAGCATTGGGCATGGGCGACCAAAAATATCGCTATCATGACCATGAGAAACTTGCGCATTATGCCAATGCGGCTACCGACATCGAATTTGAAATGCCATTCGGCTTCAAAGAGGTGGAGGGAATCCACTCGCGTACGAATTTCGACCTCAGCCAGCATGAGAAATTCTCGGGCAAGAAGATACAATATTTCGACCCCGAATTGAATCAGTCGTACACTCCCTACGTGATTGAAACATCGATAGGTGTGGACCGTATGTTCCTCTCGGTTCTCTGCTCAAGCTATGAAGAGCAGAAGCTCGAAAATGGAGAAACACGTGTGGTTCTTCATCTGCCTAAGCAGTTGGCACCGGTGAAGTGCGCCGTGCTTCCGCTTGTGAAGAAAGACGGACTCCCCGACAAGGCTCGTGAAATAATGAATATGCTCAAGTTTGACTATGCATGTCAATATGATGAGAAGGATTCAATAGGAAAACGCTATCGCCGTCAAGATGCAATAGGTACGCCGTTCTGTATCACGGTTGACCATCAGACGCTTGAGGATAACACCGTGACCATTCGTCATCGCGACTCGATGGAGCAGGAGCGAGTGTCGATAGATGCACTTGCCGGAATTATCGACAATGAGGTTAGCCTCAATAAGTTGCTCAAGTCGCTCGCATAAGATTTGCGTGAGGCTGTAGCCGCAAAAAGAACGACTATTGATTATATATTAAAAATAATATATGAAGAAATTACCGATTTTGTTATTTATTGCCGTGGCAGTGTTTCTCGGCGTATCGTGTGGTATGGACGACGAAAACTACTGGGAGCAATATGCCGATTGGCGTAATGCTAACAATGCATGGTTAGAGCAGAAAAAAACTGAAACCGATGCAGCAGGCGAGGCTTATTACACTAAAGTAGTGCCTACATGGGACACGCAGGCTTATGTGTTAATGCGCTTTTTCAACGATACCGAGCTTACGAAGAATAACCTGTCGCCTCATTCCACATCGACAGTATATGTGAAATAGGTGGGCCGTATGTATAACAAAGTGGCATTCGATTCATCGTTTTTGAGAACCGCACCTGCCGACAGTGTGTATCGCGCCTATCTGCCCGATATGATTAAGGGGTGGAAGATTGCTCTGCAAAATATGCATATCGGTGATACTTGTGAGGTGGTAATCCCCTACGATTACGGTTACGGCTCAGCAGGCAGTGGCAGTATATTGCCTTATTCTCACCTTGTTTTTGGAATAAAATTGGTGGGAATACCGGGATATGAGATAAAGAAATAAGAAATTTATCTTAAAAAGTAGTGAAAAGTTTGCAGAATGAGAAAAAATTCTTAACTTTGCACTCGCTTTTGCGCATGTGGCGTAATTGGTAGCCGCGCTAGACTTAGGATCTAGTTCCTGACGGAGTGGGGGTTCGAGTCCCTTCATGCGCACACAAGAAGAGGAAGATTAGCACGCTGATTTACAGCAAGCAATCTTCCTCTTGTGTTTTGTGCCTGCAAGAGTATGCCGGCACAGCGGAATTGGGTGTGATGAAAGAAAAAAATGTGCCCCCCAAAATAAAAAAATAAAGCCGCTTGTGCGGCTTCACCGAGGGGGTAGCGTAAGCCCCACACCTCTAACAAGGGAACGTTGCCCTGACGGTCATTACTGACGACGCAAAGTTAATATCTTTTTTCCTTAGAACAAGCACTTAACCCGAAAAATAAATAATGAACGAAATCGGCTCTTTCAGTAAATTGTCGATAATTATTTTTTTGTGTTGAGTGAAATTTGTAACTTTGCGAAAACGGATTTCACTCATCGTTTTTTATGCTGTGAGAAAATTTTCGTGATGCACTTCCGATGTGCATGGGAGTGAATTGACAATCACTGCTTGTGAGGGGTGATTAAAAATCTTTATGTTGACTTATAACCATTATGATAGCAATATGAAACTGAGAAATTGTGTAATTGTAGCCTTGAGTTGGTTCGTGTGCGGCTGTACTCATCAGGCAAGTATGGGAACTGAATCATCGAGTAAGGAATCAGAGGAAGTCGAATATCGCAATCCTGTGTATAAATTAGATTGCGCCGACCCAACCATTTGGCGTGCTGACGATGGCATGTTCTATTGTATGCACACTATGGGAACCAAACCCGGAACACTGCTTAGAAGTACTAATCTTGTAGATTGGGAAGATAGCGGCATAAAGCCGATAGACGAAACTGAATTTGCTAAATGCCGCAAATGGGGTGAACATGTGTGGGCGCCCGATGTGGCAGTGGTGAATGGGCGTCGCATGGCTTATCTGACGCTATATTTCGGGCTACATGATGCAAGTATCGTGGCGCTGAAAGAGGTGTCGCCACTGCGTTTTGAGTATGTAGGTGTAATAACTCGAGGCGTTGAAACCGGTATTGACGATACAATCGACCCCGAAGTGGTTACAGATGAAGCTACAGGCAAGGTGTGGTTGTTCTTCGGCAGTATGGGTGGCATACACCGCATTCAGCTGAATTCATCGGGTACGGCGCTTGCCGAAGGAGCGGAATATGTGCATGTGGCAGGTGTGCATGGCAGCACTAATCCCGACCGTAGCAAAGTGTTTGAAGGTTGTTATCTGCACTATCACGAAGGCTATTGGTATCTCTTTTGCAGTAGCGGATTCTATAACGACCATACTTATACCACGCGTGTGGGACGCAGCAAGACGCTCGATGGAGTGTTTGTGGACCGTAATGGCTTTAAGATGACCGAGGGCAATGCCGAAACGGTGATTCGCTCCGATGAAAATGATTATTTCTATGGTCCCGGACATGATGCAGAGATTTTTACCGATAAAAAAGGTAACGACTGGATTCTGTATCATTGCCACAATAAAGGCATAGACAATGCCGCACGTCCGCTGATGTTGCAGCAAGTGGCGTGGGGCAAAGATGGCTGGCCTGCGGTGAAAGGCGGGAAGCCTGTTTCGAGGGCTTCGGCTCCGGAGTTTTGATACTCATAGCGAGAAAGTAATAGAAAAAATGAAAAGATTTGCGATTATAGTAGCCGGAGGCTCCGGTACACGTTTTGGGTCTAATATTCCCAAGCAATTTTTGCCGCTTTGCGGGCTTCCGGTGCTGATGCACACGGTGAAGAAATTTGCGGCTTCAGGAGCGGAAGTCGTGCTTGTGCTTCCGGCGTCGCAGCAAGATTTTTGGCGTGAGCTGTGTGCCAAGTATGCGTTTGGAGAGCGGTGCAGGGTTGTAAGCGGAGGCAACAGCCGTTTTGCATCGGTGAAAAACGGACTTTCTGCAATCGATGTAGCTGAAGGCGATGTGGTGGCGGTGCATGATGGTGTGCGCCCATTGGTATCTTTGGCAGTTATAGAGAATGCATTTGCAGAGGCTGCACTATGCGGCAGTGCCGTTCCGGTGGTTAAAGTGACCGATTCGATTCGCCGTGTTGCACCCGATGGCATTTCGCAAGCTATGCGTCGTGATGAATTGGTAGCTGTGCAGACACCACAAACCTTCGATGCATTGGCTCTCAAGCGAGCTTACGAAGTTGACTTTTCCGAGCTGTTCACTGATGATGCATCGGTGTTTGAAGCGGCAGGTCATGCGGTTCATCTCATTGCCGGAAATGTGGAGAATATCAAGATTACACATCCATGCGATATTTCGATAGCTGAGAATCTATTGAAAAATGGAACGACTTGCTAAGACCGACATAAAATATTTGCACGGCGTAGGTCCGAAGCGTGCCGAGCTGCTTGCCAAGCAGCTCGACATTCATTCTTATTATGATTTGCTCTATTATTTCCCTTTCAGATATGTCGACAAGAGTAAGATTCACAAGATATGTGAAATCACGGGCGATATGCCCTACATTCAGCTCAAAGGGCGTTTTGTGAGTTTCACTGTGAACGGTGAGGGTGCTCGCAGGCGGCTTAATGCTCTGTTTTCCGACGGAACCGGGCTTATTGATGTGGTGTGGTTCAACCGAGTGAAGCAGATTCAGGAAACATATACCACAGGCACTGAATATGTGATTTTCGGGAAACCGACACTATTTAATAATCGCTATAGTATTTCACACCCCGAAGTCGATGTATATAAGCCCGAAAGTGTGGTACAAGGGTTTCGCGGGGTGTATAATATCACCGAAACACTTAGAAATCGCTCGTTTTCATCGCGAACTATTCAGCAGCTCGAGATGAACCTTATAGGTGCACTCGGACGCGTGGAAGAAACGTTGCCGCAATATATTGTGGAGCGGCAGCAGTTGATGCCCGTGCGTGATGCTCTTGTTAATGTGCATATCCCCGATTCGGTGGAAAAATTGCAGCGAGCACAATATCGCTTGAAATTTGAAGAGCTGTTTTATCTTCAGCTTAATATCTTGAAATATACCAAGCAGCGGAGTATGAGCATTGCAGGCTTTCGATTCACGAAAGTGGGTGAGTGCTTTAATCGATTCTATCGCGAGGTGTTGCCATTCCCACTCACTGAAGCGCAAAAACGAGTGATTCGGGAGATTCGCACCGATATGGGAAGCGGAAAACAGATGAATCGTCTGCTTCAAGGCGATGTGGGGAGTGGAAAGACACTTGTGGCACTTATGACAATGCTTCTTGCCGTGGATAATGGCTTCCAAGCATGCATTATGGCTCCCACCGAGATTCTTGCCACTCAGCACTATCACACTATCAGTGAACTTGCGGTGAAAATCGGAGTCAGAGTAGAACTGTTGACAGGTTCCACCCGGAAAAAAGACCGTGAAAACATACATCAGGGATTGCTCAGTGGCGATGTGAAGATACTTGTGGGCACGCATGCCGTGATTGAGGATACGGTAGTGTTTAAGAGCCTCGGAATGGCGGTGATTGATGAGCAACATCGCTTCGGAGTGGCGCAGCGAGCCAAGATGTGGCGTAAAAATGCTGTTCCACCGCACGTGCTTGTCATGACAGCCACCCCAATTCCTCGCACCCTTGCCATGACCGTGTATGGTGACCTCGACGTGTCGGTTATCGACGAACTTCCGCCGGGTCGCAAGCCGGTGCAGACCGTTTTGCGCTATGATACTCACAGGCAGTCGGTGTATCGCTTTGTGGGTGAGCAGCTGAAGCTTGGCCGACAGGTGTATTTTGTGTATCCGCTCATTCAGGAGAGCGAGAAGCTCGATTTGAGGAATCTTGAAGAGGGATATGAGATAATAAGCGATATCTTCCGTGATTACAGGGTGTGCATGGTGCACGGCAAGATGAAACCCGATGAGAAAGATTACCAGATGAAAATCTTTGCCGAAAACAAGGCTCAAATTATGGTTGCTACCACCGTTATTGAAGTGGGAGTGAATGTGCCAAACGCATCGGTGATGGTGATAGAAAATGCCGAGCGTTTCGGATTGTCGCAGCTTCATCAGCTTAGAGGTAGGGTGGGGCGCGGAGCTGACCAGGCTTTCTGTATATTGATGTCGAATGTGAAAATCAATCGCGACACGCGTCATCGATTGGAAGTTATGACTCAGACAACCGATGGATTTATCGTAGCCGAGGAGGACCTGAAGTTGCGCGGACCGGGCGATATGGAAGGAACGCAACAGAGTGGAATTGCCTTTGATTTGCGCATAGCAAATGTGGCAAAAGATGGTGCGATTTTACAGCAGGCGCGCGACCTTGCTATGGAGATACTTGATGCCGACCCTACTTTGTCGCAGCAGCAAAATCAGCTCCTAAACCGTCATTTACAATTTCTATATCGTAGGCAAATCAATTGGAGTCTTATAAGCTGAACTGCGGTGACTTCTTGTGTAGATGAATTTTCATGATGCGGCAATGTGGCAGAATGATTGTATGCCGGATTGGAAGATATGTTAATGGAGTGAAAATTTAACATTTTTAGTGTGAAAATAATTCGCATTGAAAAGAAATATTGCAAAATATGTTGTAAAACATATTTTATTTGTAATGACCTGTAGAATAAATGTTTAACACCTGCGTGGAACTGCGGCTGATGAAAGCTTAAAAAAAATAAGGTAGAAAAATTTTCGCTTTTGAGAAAAATACTCTAACTTTGGAGGAAAGAAGTGTAACCATAAAAACTATTTAACAAGTGGAAGAGACATTAGTCATTTTGAAGCCGTCGGCAGTAGGTCGAGGTATTGCGGGAGAAATAATCACACGTTTCGAGCGTAAAGGCTTGATAATAGCAGGAATGAAGATGATACAGCTCAATGATGCATTGCTCGATGAGCACTATGCGCATCTCGTTGACCGTCCATTTTTCCCGCGAATTAAAGCATCGATGATGTCAACTCCGGTTGTAGTGATGTGTGTGAGAGGGAAAGAAGCCGTGCAAGTGGTGCGAGCCATGACCGGTGTTACCAACGGACGCAATGCAAATCCGGGCACAATACGTGGCGATTACAGCATGAGCGGACAAGAGAACATAGTGCATGCTTCCGACTCAGTGGAGAACGCAAAGATAGAGCTTGCGCGATTCTTCGCACCTGAGGAAATTTTTGATTACACTCCCACAGGGCTTAATTATCTTTACGCTTCCGACGAGGTGTGATGCATAGATTGCGCTTGTAGTGATGTCTATGCCGAGAATAAGAAACTCGGTGGATAATTATGCTGCATATTGAATGCCGAGAATAGGCATTGATGTAGCTAAAGACGTAAAGGTGAATAAACTTTGATTGATTAAGAGAACCGGTAATTATTGACGCAGAAAACCGAAGAGGGTAATGAATTTATTGAATAAAATAGGCTTGTGTGCAGGCTTTGCAGCAGCGATGCTGTGGAGTGGTGATTCGTTTGCACAAAATTTGCAATCGGTTACCAACTATGCAAGCCGACATGATGAGCTCCTTGCACGCCAGAGCCACATTGGCGAGCAGATACGCCTTGAGGAGACGGAACAATATGCAAACTTGCTATACGAGGAATGTGAGCCTGAGCCTGATATTTACACCGAAGGTTGGGAAAGCGGACTCGTGAACTCATATAAGAACGCAGTAGTCCCCGACCGTGCAGTAATCGACGTGAGAGATTTTGTTATGCCGTGTCCCGGCATTGTCACATCGCCTTACGGCTATCGTCCGCGATTCCGCCGTATGCACAAGGGTGTAGATTTGCGAGCAGCAATCGGCGACACTATATATGCCGCTTTCGATGGAAAAGTGCGCTTGACAAAATATGAGCGAGGCGGATATGGCTATTATGTCATAGTTCGTCATACTAACGGATTGGAAACCGTCTACGGTCACTTGTCGAAATTCTTGGTTCACCCTGATGAAACAGTCAAAGCAGGAACACCAATAGCATTGAGTGGAAACACAGGGCGCAGTTTCGGTCCGCATCTGCATTTCGAAACGCGTTTTATGGGTTATGCAATTAATCCTGCTGCAATATTCGACTTTGAGAATCAGACTATCAGAGATGAGGAATATACATTCGACAAGCGCACGTTTGAGGACGCGCCCGGCTACAACAGGTCGTCGCGAACTTACGCAAGAAAATCGAGTGTGTCGCGAAGAAACAGCTACAAATCGGGCGGTTCAAAGGCAACCTACAAGATTCGTCGCGGTGATAATCTCGGCACGATTGCCGCTATCCATGGGACTACGGTTGCCAAATTGTGCAAGCTCAATGGAATTTCCAAGAACTCGAAAATCCAGGCAGGAAAAGTTCTGCGTGTGAAGTGAGAGTAGATAACATAGCGCATAACCGAGGGGTTGCATCATAGACGATGTTGCCCCTCGGTGCTTTTATGTGCATGAATAGAGGGTTAAAAGGCATCAAAATGATGATAGACGTGTGAAATATTGCGGAAATTTCGTAATTTTGTAGATTAGTAAGGATTGAAAGCGATTTTTTATACTGAATAATAGCTACTTAGGAAAAATGAGCAGGACTACACGACGGATAATTATAGCTATGTGGACTATTTTCGGTCTGCTGATGGCATTTGTTGGAATAATGTTCTATCTGATATATAATGGAGTGATAGGCTACATGCCCCCGGTGGAGGAGCTGAAGAATCCCACTGATAGATTTGCATCGGTGCTCTACACCGACGATGGAGTGGAGATGGGACGATACTACCAAAGCAAGGGTAACCGTGTGTATGTTGACTACGATGAGCTGTCGCCGCATCTATCAAATGCGCTGATAGCAACGGAAGATGAGCGATTTGAGTCGCATTCGGGCATAGACTTAAAGGCACTTGCACGAGCTGTGATAAAGCGCGGAATTTTCATGCAGAAGAATGCCGGAGGAGGAAGTACGATTACACAGCAGCTTGCCAAGCAGCTCTATTCGCCGCAGTCGTCGGGGATTATGGAACGTATGCTCCAAAAGCCTATTGAGTGGATGATAGCAGTGAAATTGGAGCGATATTATACCAAAGATGAAATCATCAAGATGTATTTCAACCAATTTGACTTCTTGAATAATGCAGTGGGAATAAAGACTGCGGCATTCGTGTATTTCGGTAAGGAGCCAAAAGATTTGTCGATAACGGAGTCGGCAACGCTTGTGGGTATGGCAAAAAATCCGTCATATTTCAATCCCGTGCGCTACAATGAGCGCACTCGCGGGCGCAGGAACGTAGTGCTCGAGCAGATGTATAAAGCCGACATGATAAGCAAGGAAGAACTTGAGGCACTGAAAGAACAGCCGCTAACGCTCGATTATCACAGGGTGGACCATAAAGATGGCATAGCGCCTTATTTCCGTGAAGAATTGCGCCGTATGCTCACTGCCAAGCGTCCTGACCGCGATGATTATCCGAGTTGGAACTATCAAGCCTACGTCGACGATTCAATAGCATGGGCTACAAATCCACTTTTCGGGTGGTGTGAGAAGAATCGCAAGCCCGATGGCACGCTCTATAACATCTATACCGACGGATTGAAAATCTACACTACCATTGATTCGCGCATGCAGCATT